>NZ_JBILTE010000042.1:0-16264 GCF_044371705.1 Flavobacterium sp.
TAATACATTCGCATCTTACTATAAATAAAAAACGCTGATTTTTACATCAGCGTTTTTTTATGGAATAATGGACTCTTAACTTGGATTTAAAGCCATGTCGATTTTTGAAACTAAATCTTGCAAATGAAATTTACTTAGACGATCTGTTGCAGATGTAGCTCCCATCTTCAATTGACTTTTTAATTCAATTAGTTGCCCTCGAGCGATGGAAGGAATATCAGTTTCGCTATATTTCACAGGTCTTCTATTTAATCCCATGGCTGTTTTCTTCCCATCATTATCCAATGCTTCAATCAGGGTATTCACATATAACTTTTGAAGATTTCTTCTGTAAACGTCAACAGGAGCATTCGTTTTAAGTTCAGAAAAAATGCCCTTTCGCAAATCACTCATTAATTGGTCAACAGTGTAGTTCTTTTTATCTACAGAAGATGTTTCTATCAAACGAATCAATCGATCACCTGATAATAAGCTACTCAAAGTTCCACCTTGTATCGATTTCATTGCCTCTACTCCACTTTCGGGTCTTACTCTATTTATAATGTCTTGATCTAACAACCAAATAGGTGTTTTGAATAATTGTTCGTTAAGGAACGTAACGGCTTCTTTTTGAATTGCTGCAGGCACAACTTCATAAACATCGCCTTCCATATCAGCTGTTTTCGGATCTTCATAAATTCCTCCAACATTTTTAGTCACATGTCCCATATATCTTCGGAACTGACCTGTAAGTGAGTTATAAAGTCCGTCCAATTCTTCATAATCTTCACCATCTTCTTTACTCCATGTGATCAATTGTGGCAAGATTCTTTTCAAATTTTTGATTCCATAATCTGAAGCTTTCATGGCATTGTCGCCCAAATCTTCTGTTTGGAATCTCGGGTCATATGGACTGGTTTCAGTTCCAAAATGTAAACGTTTATTTTTGTAAGCCTCTTTTATCATGTCATTCAACAACACTTTTTCTTCCTTGTCGCTTTTTGCATCCGGAAAATAGGCATATCCCCATCGAATGGCCCATTTGTCGTAATCACCAATTTTTGGAAATAAATCGGTTACGCCGTCTTCGGGTTGTGCTACATAATTAAAACGTGCATAATCCATGATCGAAGAGGTATGACCATTTTGTTTTTGGAAATCTTTGTCTCGCAACATTTCCACGGGGGTCGCATGACTTGCTCCCATGTTGTGACGTAAGCCTAATGTGTGTCCGACTTCGTGAGCTGCCACAAAGCGAATCAATTCACCCATCAACTTGTCATTAAATTTAATAGTTCGTGCTTGTGGATCTACAGCGGCGGTTTGTATTAAATACCAATCTCTGAGTAAACTCATAATATTATGGTACCAACCAATATGACTTTCTAATATCTCTCCTGTTCTAGGATCGTGTACATTAGGTCCGTAAGCATTTTGAATATCCGCAGCAAAATAGCGTAACACCGAGAAACGAGCATCTTCTAAACTCATGGTTGGATCGTTTTCCGGCCAATATTCACCTCTAATTGCATTTTTCCATCCGGCAAATTCAAAAGCTTCTTGCCAATCATCAATACCGGCTTTGATATATTGTTTCCATTTGTCGGGAGTTGCAGGGTCAATGTAATAAACCAAAGGTTTTTTAGGTTCAATTAATTCACCTCTTTTTTGTTTTTCAGCATCTTCGGCATTCTTTGGCTCTAATCTCCAACGCACTGCAAAAACATCTTTTTCTGCTTTTAATGAGTTTTCTTCAAACACACTATAACCATTGGCAAAATAACCTACTCGCTTGTCAAAAGCTCTTTTTCGCATTGGTTTTTGCGGTAACAAAATCAAGGAAGTATTTAATTCAAATGTCACCACACCGGCATCTAAAGCAGCCGGAAAATTTGTTCCAATCGTGGGTGTTGGAGTCATTGAAATTTGAGGTGGCTTTGTAGTAAAGGTTTTTACTGAACGAATTTCAGTATTCACAGGAAACGATTTCACCGCTTGGATAAAAGACTTATCCTTTTGAAATGCAACGATATTTAGCATTTGTTTGCGAATAGGATCCAATGAGAAGGCTTGTAAATCTGCATCAAAAAGAGCGGTAACATCAAACACATATCCTTTGATATCTTTTCCGTCTTTTTTATAAGCCATCACTTCAAAGTTGCCAATAATCGGATCGGCACTTGAATTTTCAACGGCTTTAGTAATGGGGGAATCTTCATTTGGAGTGGTAATTACATAAGTTACCGAACGCAATAAAATGTTGTCACTAATACCTTTTTCAAATATGAGAACTTGCCGATTGATCTCTTCACCACCAAATATTCCTCCACCGGCAGGTGTTTTTGAATATCTGGTAATAGACATGATTTCTTTTCCTAACAATGAGTCAGCCACTTCAAAAAGATACTTGTCGCCTACTTTGTGCACATCAATTAAACCTTTTTGAGTAACCGCTGTAGAATCAATTACCTTGTTATAAGGCTTTGGTTTCTTTACTTCCGGTTTTTTAGCATCTGTTGGTGCTGCCGCAGTAGTGGCAGGCTTTTTCTTATCTTTCTTCTTTCGTTGAGCTAGAGCATCGGTTGTTGAGACAAACAACAATAGTGTTGATATAATAAAAAGTTTTCTAAACATATAATAAAGATTGGTTATAATCTTCAAATATATTCTAAAAAATTAACTTCTTTGAAATGTGTGAAAAAATTGGCAAATGTTTAATCAATAACCCCGATCGTCTTTTGATTACTTCTTCAATAAATCTAAAAGTGCCATTTCCAATTCAGTAAATCGAAAGTGAAATTGTTTATCCTGAATTTTCTCAGAACTCACATGCTGACTAGAGAAAAGCAATTGATGCATTTCACCTAAAAAAAGTTGCATTGCAAATTTAGGTACAGCCGGCATAAAAAATGGTTTCCCGAGAACATTAGCTATTGATTTTGTTAACTCTTTATTTGTTACGGCATTTGGTGCAACGGCGTTATAGACCCCCTCCAATTGATTATGAACTGCAAAATAAAAAAGTTCAACTAAATCGGCAATATGTATCCATGACTGCATTTGCATTCCGGAACCAAAAGGTGACCCCAATCCAAGTTTAATGGGTTTGACCATTTCCGCTAATGCTCCGCCTTTATCAGACAATACAAGTCCAATTCTGATTTTGCAAACTTTAATCTTCAACACCGAAAAAACATCTACACTTTCCTCCCATTTTTGAACAACAGTTCCTAAAAAATCATGACTTACTTTTAAACTGTCCTCTGTGTAAACTCCAGTTAAACTATCAGGATAAATACCGATTGCAGAAGCGGAAACCACCTGCTTTACTTGGTTGGGAAAATCTTTTAAAGCTTTGTAAAGAAGGTTGGTTGTTAAAACCCGACTTTCTATAATTTCTTCTTTATAGGAATCTGTCCATCTTTTCGAAACAGTTGCCCCGGCCAGATGAATAATTGCATCAACTCCCATTAAACAATTTTCATCAATGATACTTTGCTCGGGGTTCCAAAAGAAACCATAATAGTTAAGTTTGTTTTGAATTTTCTCTCTAGAAGTTGTTAGATAATGAACGGTATGATTGTTTTGCAACAGCAGTGCTACAATTTCTTTGCCAATCATTCCCGTAGCACCTGTAATTAAAATTTTCATAGCTTATTTTTACACAAAGGTACCTTCAAACAGTTAAAAAGTTACGTTAATTAGGAATAGTTTAAGTGTTGTTAAAACCTTGAAAATTGTACAACCATTATTTTATTCGAACACTCCACTCAAAATCCATTTCTGATACTTGGTCTCCTTTTTCGTCAGTACCTATAGATTTCATCCAAAAAGTTTGACCTTCGCCAGTGGCAATGGTTCGCTTTATAGCTTCTTCAATTAAATGACCATCCCGGCAAACAAATGTAATTCTACCTGTAGCCTTTTTGGTAAAATTTCCTTTGTTGTTCGCCACTAACATTGAAATTTTACGGCCGCTTTTTCGTATTTGAAACATGACTAATGCACCCGTAGATAATTCCGCCGCCATCGCTTGAACCGCAAAATACATCGAGTTAAATGGATTCTGATTGACCCAACGGAACTTAACGGTGGTTGTGCATTGATGTGCATCAATCGATTTTGCTCGCACCCCACACCAAAAAGCAGCGGGTAATTTAAAAAATAAAAATTTATTGAGATTTCCGGCTGTAAACTGCATATTTGCTCATTTTTTTGTAAAAATAGCATAAAATTCCGTAAATACAATTTGTTAAATTAATGTTAAATATTAGTACTATGCGTAACACAATACCTTCTTATAGACATATATTTGCATAGGATATTATTATACACTTTTAATTATGACAACACAAGACGAAAAAACAACCGCTGCACTGCTTCATTTAAGTGCCTTTGCAAAGTACCTGATTCCATTTGCCGGAATCGTAGTCCCACTGATCATTTGGCAAACCAAAAAACATCAATCGCAATATATTGATGAAAATGGTAAATCAGTTCTTAATTTCCATTTAAGTATTTTAGTATACAGTATTGTTATTGCAATTATTGTTGGTATTTTCTTTCTGAATTCAATTATTGGCTACATCCAATTAGAAAATGCCGGACAAGAGGTGGTTCCTGTCGATTTGATCACCCTAGCTATTATTGGCGTAGCTGTTTTAGGCATTTGGACCATCGCTGAGTTTATCTTAATAATTTTAGGATCGCTAAGAGCCAATGAAGGTACTGTTTACAAATATCCATTTAGCATAGCATTTATCAAGTAGAGTTTCAATCATCAATCCAATCAATCAAAAAACGAATTGTTTAATTTAAAAAAACACAAAATGAATTATGAATATTGAAAACACCAAAGCCCAGATGCGAAAAGGCGTTTTAGAGTTTTGTATTCTCTCGGTCTTAAAAGAAAAAGAAGCATACACCTCTGAAATATTAGACTCCTTAAAAAACGCAAAATTACTCGTGGTCGAGGGAACTGTATATCCCTTATTAACACGTTTGAAAAACGACGGATTACTCAACTACCGTTGGGAAGAATCAACTTCGGGACCTCCAAGAAAGTATTACGGACTCACCGAAATAGGAAAACAATTTTTAACTGAATTAAACAGTACTTGGAATGAATTATCCGATGCTGTAAACACCATAACCAACCAAAACTAATAGTCATGAACAAAACAGTAAATATAAATTTAGGAGGCCTTTTCTTCCATATCGATGAAGATGCTTTTCAAAAATTAAATCGCTATTTCGATGCTATTAAGCGTTCGCTATCCAATTCATCGGGTCAAGATGAAATTATGAAAGATATCGAAATGCGTATTTCAGAAATTTTCTCAGAATCAAAAGAATCCGATAAACATGTCATCAGTTTAAGAGATGTTGACGCGATGATTACAGTAATGGGTCAACCTGAAGATTATCGTATTGAAGAGGAAGGCGAAACTCAAAATACATCACAAAACTTCAATACAGGTAAATCAAATAAAAAGTTGTACCGTGACATCGACAAAAATATTCTGGGCGGTGTTGCTGCAGGATTTGGACACTACATTGGTGTTGACTCCTTGTGGATTCGTTTGTTCTTGGTTTTAATTGTTATCGCAGGTGTTGGATTTCCAATCTTGCTTTACATTATCCTTTGGGTATTGATCCCTAAAGCTCAGACTACTACTGAAAAGTTAGAAATGACCGGAGAACCGGCAAACCTGACGAACATCGAAAAAAAAGTTCGTGAAGAATTTGCTGCTTTTTCAGACAAAGTAGAAAATGCAGATTATGAAAAAATGGGCAATCAAGCAAAATCCGGAGCTGAAAAAGTAGGCTCTGCTATCGGCGAAATTTTTATGACCATTTTTAGTGTTTTTGCCAAAATCATTGGTGCCTTAATTCTGATTTTTTCGATCATGGTTTTAGGATCATTGATTATTGGAGGCTTTACTTTCGGATCCACAACTTTTGTAGATATGCCATGGCAAGGTTACTATGATGCGGTAATTGTAAGTGAATTTCCAATCTGGTTAATTGTATTGCTTAGCTTTTTTGCCATCGGAATTCCGTTTTTCTTTTTAATGATTTTAGGCTTAAAACTTTTAATCACGAATATGAAATCAATTGGCAATGTCGCAAAATATACCTTGTTGGCATTATGGCTTTTAGCTGTGGGAACTTTAATTGCTTTTGGAGTGAAACAAGCTACTGAAGTTGCCTACAAAGGAAAATCCGTTCAAAAAGAAACGCTGGCATTACTACCCAATGATACTTTGTATGTACAATTCAAATACAATGATTTTTACAGTAAAGATTTCCATCACAATGACTTTGAATTAACGCAAGATGAAAATGAAAATGAAGTTATTTATTCAAATGATATTCGATTAGAATTGCTGTATACCGACGAATCACAACCTTTTCTTTCCATTGAAAGAAAAGCGGAAGGAAAATCATTAGTGGATGCTAAAAAACGTGCAGAGAAAATCAAATATGATTTCAAATACGAGGGCAACAAACTGCTGTTAAACAATTATTTAACAACAGATTTAAAGAATAAATACAGAAATCAAAAGGTAAATTTATATCTTTATGTTCCCAAAGGAACAATTCTTAAACCGGATAACAGTGTTAAAAATTATGACAATAGTGAAAACTCATTTTTTAATTTGCATCATAGTTCAGACACGTACATTTATCAGGTTAGTGATCGTAAAATAATATGTTTGAATTGTCCCCCGGAAGAAAATGAATACAATGATGTTGTTTCCGATAGTATTTCAGACAATCAATCGACGTCAATAACCATTGATAAAAATGGTGTACAAATCAAAGAAAACAATAAAAACGTGGAATCACGGGACTTCAAAGGATTAGAAATTAACGATGAGGGAATCATCATTAAAACCAATTAGTCATGATAAAAATAGTTGTTTACATCACCAAATCAATTATTGCTCTATTAGCAGCATTATTGTTCAACTCTTGCCAGTTTGCCGTTGATTTAGGAGACACTGTTAAAGGAAGCGGTAAAGTGACTACAGAAAAACGCAATGTGACGGAAGATTTTACAAACATCGAAGTGAGTCAAGGAATTGACTTGATTGTAACGCAATCTGACACAAAATCAATTGAAGTGGAAGCCGATGATAATATCATTGAACACATTGAAACCAATATTTCAAGTGGTGTTTTAACCATTAAAATGGATAAAAATGTTCGAACTAAATCAGCAAGAAAAGTGCGGGTTTCTCTTCCTGTTATCGAAGCTTTAAGCAGTTCAAGTGGAGCTACCATATCCAATACTGCTGTTATAAAAATTTCCTCTTTGGATTTAGATGCTAGCAGTGGCAGTGAAATAGATCTTTCCTTAGAAGTTGAAAATTTAATTAGTGAAAGCAGTAGCGGAAGTGAAATCACTTTAAAAGGGAAAGCACTAAAATTAGAGGCTACATCTTCAAGTGGCAGCGAAATCAATGCTTCAGAACTTTTAGCTAATAATGTCATTGCAGGTTCATCTAGCGGAAGTTCAGTGGACGTTCACCCAATCATTAGTTTAGACGCAAAAGCTTCAAGCGGAAGTGCAATTAAATATTTTAATATGCCTACTACTATTACCAAAAACTCCTCGTCCGGTGGAACCATTACAAAAAATTAAAACAACTAAAGTAAAAGTAAATAGTCGCTAACATTCATTTGTAACTAAGTAAACAAACATCTCTACCCAAAGTTGAGATGTTTTTTTCTATATTTGTGAACAAAACCAACTGAAAAATGAAGAATATCCTCCTACTATTTGCCGTCATTTGTACTTCTTCAATAGTTACTGCCCAAAAAAAAGAAAAAATTAAAGGTTCCAATATAGTGACCGTTGAAAATAAGGAAATTGGAGATTTTGAAAATATCGAAGTTTCAGATAATCTGGAAGTATTTCTTTTCAAAGGTGATAAAAATGCAATTGAAGTAGAAGCCGACGATAATCTTCATCCTGAAATTGAATTTAAATTGACAGGAAATACTTTGTTTATTAGTGCCCTCAAAGATATAACCTCTGCAAAAAAAACAAGTGTTCGCATCACCTATACTGACCAATTTAAAATGCTTATTGCAAGAGATAAAAGTAAAATAACTTCTTTATCTGACTTAAATCTTAGTGAATTTACCTTTAAATGTTACAATGATTCAAAATTGTTTTTAAATGCGAATGTTGCCAAATTTACTTTAATAACAAATGACAAATCGAAGGTTGAATTAAACCTCAAATCGGAAGATGCCGTTTTAGAGCTAAGTAAAAATTCGAATATCAAAGCTTTAATTACATCCTCTAAACTGAAATGTGACATGTATCAAAAAACTATTGCTGTAATAGAAGGAGATGTCAATGAATTACGCTTAAGAATTGATAATTCTTCCAACTTTACAGGGAAAAATTTAACTACCAAAACTGCAACAGCAACTCTGGAAGGTACTTCTGTCGGAATCATTAATGTTGCAACTAATGCAGTTCTAGAGTTAACAGGAAAGTCAGAATTATATTTATATGGCGATGCGGTAGTTGAAATAAAAGTCTTTAAAGATGAGGCAATGATTTTCAAAAAGCCTTTAAAATAAAAAATCCCGGATCAACCGGGATTCTTAACTATTCTTTGCTCGCAAGATATCTTTCGGCATCCAAAGCAGCCATACAGCCTGTTCCTGCAGCTGTAATTGCTTGACGGTACACATGATCGGCAGCATCACCACCCACAAAAACGCCAGGAATATTTGTTTTTGAAGTTCCCGAAACATTGATAATATAACCTGTTTCATCTAATTCAAGAAAATCCTTAAAAATATCGGTATTTGGCTTATGACCTATAGCCACAAAGAAACCTGTTGCAGGAATTTCAGTTTCAACCCCTGTTGTTCGCTCCTTCACAAGCACAGCAGACACCACTTGTCCATCACCTTTTACTTCAACGGTTTCAGAGTTTAGTAAAATTTTGATATTTTCTGTTTTTCGAACACGGGCCTCCATGATTTTAGATGCTCTAAATTTCTCACTACGCACCAACATAGTTACTTTTTTACAAAGTTTTGAAAGATAATGTGCTTCTTCACAGGCAGAATCTCCTGCACCTACAATTACAACCTCTTGATTTCTATAGAAAAATCCGTCACAAACTGCACAAGCCGAAACACCGCCACCCGTTTGTAAATAATGTTGCTCAGAAGGAATTTCTAAATATTTTGCTGAAGCACCCGTAGAAATAATTACGGTTTCACAATGAATTTCTTTCGTGTCGTTTACCCACACTTTATGAATTGGTCCAGAGAAATCTACCTTTGTTACCCAACCATCTCGAACATCCGTTCCAAAACGCTTGGCTTGTTCTTGAAAGCCTATCATCATTTCAGGACCAGTAATTCCTTCAGGATTTCCAGGCCAATTTTCAACTTCATTAGTCGTTGTTAATTGACCACCCGGTTGTGTTCCTTGGTATAAAACCGGAAACATATTGGCTCTGGCAGCATAGATTGCTGCTGTGTATCCCGCAGGACCCGAACCTATAATCAAACATTTTACTTTTTCTATTGTGTCAGACATGGTATTAGTAATTTCAAATAAGATTGCAAATGTAGCTTTTTAATGAAAATTAAATCTTAATTGTTGATTAGTTTTAATAATTATCGAATAGTGTAATCTTATTTTCGTTTTCTTTTGCAAAAAAGAATTTAAACCCTATATTTGCACCCTCAAATAGAAATCTACTTTTTTTAGTATTTTCTTTTCGGGGTGTAGCGTAGCCCGGTTATCGCGCCTGCTTTGGGAGCAGGAGGCCGCAGGTTCGAATCCTGCCACCCCGACCACCAAAATCCTTTCCACTTGTGGGAGGGATTTTTTGTTTCCAGTCCGTTAAGCTTGCTTATAAGGATCGGAAATAAAAAATAACTCAGAGCGAAGCTCGAAGGATTTTGGTGAGCAACATTTCCTCTATTCAGGTTCATGAAATAATCCTGCCACCCCGACCACCAAAATCCTTTCCACTTGTGGGAGGGATTTTTTATTTTCAATCCGTCAAGCTTGCTTGTAAGGTTTGAAAATAAAAAATAACTCAGAGCGTAGCTCGAAGGATATTGGTGAGCAACATTGCCCACTTTCAGGATCATCGAATAATCCTGCCACCCCGACCACCAAAATCCTTTCCACACAAGTGGGCGGGATTTTTTATTTTCAGTCCGTTAAGCTTGCTTGTAAGGATTGGAAATAAAAAATAACTCAGAGCGAAGCTCGAAGGATTTTGGTGAGCAACATTTCCTCTATTCATGTTCATGAAATAATCCTGCCACCCCGACCACCAAAATCCTTTCCACTTGTGGGAGGGATTTTAGTTTTCAATCCTACAAACTTCTTGTCCGTTAAAAAAAATTGGTCAAAATTTATGGTTTAAATATCATTTCAATTATTTGCAAAAGCTCTCAAAAATACTGACATTTATCAGTTTATTACCTTGAATTTTTGCTACTTTTGTAGGGAATAAACACTTAGCAAAGATGTTAATAATCGGAATTGCCGGAGGCACGGGTAGCGGAAAAACAACCGTGGTTCATCAAATCATGAATGAATTACCGGATGCAGAGGTTGGCGTGATTTCACAAGACTCCTATTATAAAAAGAATTCGCATTTAAGCTACGAAGAACGCTCCCACATCAATTTTGATCACCCAAGAGCGATTGATTTTGACTTATTGGTCGCACATTTAAAAGATCTCAAACTTGGGAATGTTGTTGAACAACCGGTTTACTCTTTTGTAACCCATGACCGAACCGACGATATTATTCTAACACATCCCAGAAAAGTGATGATAGTTGAAGGAATTTTGATTTTGACCAATCCGGAACTACGTGAGATGTTCGATATAAAAGTGTATGTTCACGCAGATTCAGACGAACGATTGATTCGTCGATTAAAGAGAGATATTGCCGAACGAGGCAGAGACATGAATGAAGTAGTAAATAGGTATCAAAACACACTAAAACCAATGCACGATCAATTTATAGAACCTACTAAAAATTTTGCAGATATCATTATTCCGAATGACAACTATAATACCGTTGCTATTGAAGTAGTACGTGCAGTAATCAAACAACGAATCCATTAACTATGTCATTTTTTCAACGTTTTAAAGAAAAATATCCCTGGTTCAAATACCTATACAACAGATATGTATTAGTATTTGCATTTTTTGTAGTTTGGTTATTGTTTTTGGATAATTACTCTTATTTCGAACATCGAATTTTGAATAAAGAAATTGAAGAAATTGAAACCAATAAAAAATACTATCAAGAAGAGATTAAAAAAGACAGTTTAGAAATTAAGCAGCTAAAAAATCCTGATATGATAGAAAAATATGCTCGTGAAAAATATTATATGAAGCGAGACAGTGAGGATATCTACATTATTGAATTTAAAGAAAAAGATTCCGATAAAAAACCAGATAAAAAATAAAAACCATGGAACGCAAGTTATTTGATGAATTTGAACCAATTTCTGCCAAGCAATGGAAACAACAAATTCAGTTTGAATTAAAAGGAGCCGATTATAATGAAACTTTAGTTTGGGAAAGTATGGAGGGAATTAAAGTGAAACCTTTTTATCACTCCGACGAATTTGATACCAAATTGACTTTTGACACAAAAGCAACCGATTGTAAAATTCTTCAAAATATTTTTGTTTTCGATGTTCCCAAATCAAATGCAAAAGCACTAGATAGCCTCAACAGAGGTGCAGATAACATTCGTTTTACGATTGATAACGAAGCTGTTTCTATAGAATCATTGATGATGAATCTACCCTCAGAAACAACGATTTATTATTTCAATCTGACTTTTTTATCCGTAGATTATGTATTAAAACTAGATCAATTTGCTACTAAAAACAAATACAATTTTGTGCTGTTAATTGATCCTGTTGGTCAGTTGGCAGCAGAAGGCAATTGGTTTCAAAACCTTGAAAAAGATTTTGAAGCGATATCCCAGATTCAATCCAAAAGCCGCATTCCATTTATTTCTATTCGAACCGGATTGTACCAAAATGCCGGAGCAAATATGGTGCAACAATTGGCTTATACTTTAGCTCACATTAATGAGTATTTTAATCGATTAGAAGCTATTTCAAGCCCTATAACCATTGAAGTTTCAGTTGGAACCAATTACTTTTTCGAAATTGCAAAACTAAGAGCTTTGCGATTGCTATTTAATACATTGGCAGACACTTACAACCATAAACTACATTGTAAAATTGTTGTTGCACCAACCAAACGAAACAAAACAATCTACGACTACAATGTAAATTTATTGCGAACAACCACCGAGTGCATGAGTGCTATTTTAGGCGGTGCGGATGCAATTGCAAATTTAGCCTACGATGCATTGTATCATAAAGACAATGAATTTGGTGACCGTATTTCGCGAAACCAATTGTTGATTTTAAAGAACGAAAGTTATTTTGATAAAGTCAATAACCCGGCCGACGGAACCTATTATATTGAAACTTTAACCGAACAATTAGCCGAAAAAGCTTTAGAACTTTTTAAAGATATTGAAAAAAATGGTGGTTTAATTACACAACTAATCGAAGGCACCATTCAACGCAAAATCAATGAAAGTGCAGAAAAAGAGCAAGAACTTTTTGACTCAGGAAAAGAGGTCTTATTGGGAACCAACAAATTCCCCAACAAGAACGACAAAATGGCTAATGATTTAGAATTATTTCCTTTTGTAAAAACCAATCCAAGAAAAACGTTAATCACACCGATTATAGAAAAACGTTTAGCCGAAAAAGTTGAACAAGAACGTCTTAACGCCGAAAAAAATGCTTAATCACAGAATTTTTTCAGGGATGATACTTCTTTCCTTTTTAGGAATGTCATCATGTACGGAAGTCATCAAAGAATCTCAAAAAGTACTTAAGGAGACACAAAAACCTATTGTAGAAGGTAAATTCTTTCCTTTGGAAACCGAAGGAATCAAAATGTATTTACCAAAAGAGTTTATAAAATTATCAAAATCAGAATATTTAGAATTTGTAGAAAAATCAACGGATACTTTGGCTGTAAATTTGGAAAAAGAACGTCTAAGAGAATTGGCTCGTTCGCAAAGTAAAGTTTACTTTTTTCAACACACATCCTCAAACTCAATTCTAACTGTTTTTCCAACAGAATATATAAAATTCACAAAAAATGATGCTCAAATGTTGTTGAACGATATTAAATACCATCATGATGTAATTTCAGAACAATCAGGTATTTTATTCACAAAAAAAGAAGCTCGATTTTTTGAAACAGCCGAAGCACAGATTTTTAAATCAATATATTCCATTAGCTCTGAGGATTTAATTGGTGATTTTTACAAACAGATCTATTTTGTGAGCTTCAATAACAAAAGCTTTGCTCTTACACTCGAAACTCCATTTTTGGTTGATTTTGACCCCTATTTAGAAAAAATACGCGTACTCTAATGAAAAGAAAAGACATCCAACAGCTGACCTTGAAAAGTGCGAAAAAAAAATCCGTCACAAGTCCTGTTGCCCATTTTATTACTGCAGAACAAATTGAATTAAAACCGGATTATTCAGCGGAAGATTTGGCAAAATTAGAACACCTAGGTTTTGCCGCTGGTTTTGCTCCTAATCTTCGCGGACCTTACGCAACGATGTATGTACGTCGTCCATGGACCGTCCGTCAATATGCCGGGTTTTCAACAGCCGAAGAGAGTAATGCCTTTTATCGCAGAAACCTAGCTGCCGGACAAAAAGGACTTTCAGTTGCTTTTGACTTGGCTACACACCGTGGTTATGATTCCGATCACGAACGAGTGGTTGGTGATGTAGGTAAAGCGGGTGTTGCCATTGATTCTGTAGAAGATATGAAGGTTTTGTTTGACCAGATTCCCTTAGGTGAAATGTCTGTTTCCATGACCATGAACGGTGCCGTTTTACCAATTATGGCCTTTTATATTGTGGCCGCAGAAGAACAAGGTGTGGCTCCGAATTTACTTTCCGGAACGATTCAAAATGACATTTTGAAGGAATTTATGGTGCGAAATACCTACATCTACCCACCTACTCCTTCGATGAAAATCATTGCTGATATTTTTGAATATACCAGTAAAAATATGCCTAAATTCAATTCAATATCTATTTCCGGTTATCATATGCAGGAAGCCGGAGCAACAGCAGATATTGAGCTGGCTTACACTTTAGCCGATGGTTTAGAATACATTCGAACCGGTTTGGCCGCGGGAATGGACATTGATACTTTCGCACCTCGCCTTTCTTTTTTCTGGGCGGTGGGTATGAACCACTTTATGGAAATCGCTAAAATGCGTGCCGGTCGTATGTTGTGGTCTAAATTATTGAAACAATTCCATCCGAAAGATGAAAAATCATTGGCTTTGCGAACCCATTGTCAAACATCCGGTTGGAGTTTAACGGAACAAGATCCGTTTAACAATGTGGCACGAACTTGTATTGAGGCTGCCGCAGCAGCTTTTGGTGGCACCCAATCGTTACACACCAATGCTTTGGATGAAGCAATTGCACTACCCACAGATTTCTCCGCTCGTATTGCTAGAAATACACAAATATTTTTACAAGAAGAAACCAAAATTTGTAAAACGGTTGACCCTTGGGCCGGAAGTTATTATGTAGAAAGTTTAACAGCAGAAATCGCAGCAAAAGCATGGGCGTTAATTCAAGAAGTGGAAGAATTGGGAGGGATGACCAAAGCCATAGAAGCAGGAATTCCTAAATTGCGTATCGAAGAAGCCGCTGCCAGAAAACAAGCGAGAATTGACAGTAGTCAAGATATTATTGTAGGCGTAAACAAATACCGTTTAGAAAAAGAAGATCCATTGATGATTTTGGATGTAGACAATCAAATGGTTCGAAAACAACAAATTGAACGTTTGCAGGAAATTAAAGCAACCAGAAACAACGAACAAGTAAAAATTTGTTTAGCTAAATTGACCGAAGCTGCAAAAACTGGAATGGAAAATTCAAAAGATTCTGATAGTCATCAGAATAAAAATTTATTATCTTTAGCCGTAGAAGCGGCCAAAAACAGAGCAACTTTAGGCGAAATTAGTGATGCCTTAGAAGAAGTTTTCGGACGCTACAAAGCACAAATTAGAACCTTTAGTGGCGTGTATAGTAAAGAAATCAAAAATGACGTAAGCTTTGAAAAAGCGAAACAATTAGCCGATGCTTTTGCTACGAAAGAAGGTCGTCGACCACGAATCATGATTGCGAAAATGGGACAAGACGGTCACGACCGTGGTGCAAAAGTAGTCGCCACCGGTTATGCAGATGTTGGATTTGATGTAGACATTGGACCGTTATTCCAAACACCTGCAGAAGCCGCCAAACAAGCGGTTGAAAACGACGTGCATATTTTAGGGGTATCGTCACTAGCAGCCGGACACAAAACTTTGGTTCCTCAAGTAATTGCTGAACTTAAAAATTACGGTCGCGAAGATATTATGGTGATTGTGGGTGGTGTAATTCCGCACCAAGACTACCAATTTTTGTTCGATGCCGGAGCGGTTGCCGTTTTTGGACCTGGGACAAGGATTAGTGATGCAGCGATTAGTATTTTGGAGGTTTTGTTGGAAGAATAAGTATTTTAGACATATATATATAGAAAAAGCACTAACTTAGAAGTTGGTGTTTTTTTATTCATAGCTAAAATTTAAATTTCTAATCTAATCACCTGAAAACAAACACCTAAAACTTTAAAAATATTTACTAACTTTGTTTAACAATTCTAAAGCAATGACAACTATTACCATCAAGATAAACGAGCGTACAAAAGCGGGAAAGACATTAAAGAATTTGATTGAAATTTTTTCGAAAGAAAACAAAGACATCGAAATCATTTCTGACAATGAAAGTCCTTATGATCCTAAATTTGTTGCTAAAGTGCTAGACTCTCATAAAAATGACAAAAGAGTATCCATAAAAGCAGACAAATTATGGGAAAATATTTAGTGACTTATACAGAAAGTGCAGTTAAAGATTTACAAAAGCATAAAAAATCAGGAAACAAAGCAATTATTCATAAAATAACTGCTATCCTTTCAGAATTAGAAGAACATCCTTATACAGGAACCGGAAAACCCGAACAATTAAAATATGAACTAACGGGATTTTGGGCCAGAAGAATTAACCAAAAAGACCGAATTATCTACAACGTTGAAGAAGATATTGTAACTGTTGAAGTCATTTCCGCTATGGGACATTATGGTGATAAG
>NZ_JBILTE010000043.1:0-16206 GCF_044371705.1 Flavobacterium sp.
AAACAGTGTCTACAAAGAGGATGCTTTAGAAAGCGAAAGTGATTTAACCAATTTGTTTGAAGTAGTAGGTAAATACAAAGGGAGTGATGGTCTACCGGCAAAAATTACCGCCAATTGCATTATGGCAAATCCGGATTTTCAAAAAATAAAAGCCTCCAATTATCAGGAGTTTCATTACGAAAAAGTAACGGAAACGATTAAACGATATTCCAATCATGCCCAAACGGTTGCACTTTGGAAAAAAGGTCAAGCGACAGGTGTGTTCCAACCGCAATTTCACGGCCGCGAGCACTTGAATTACAAACGCTGGTTAAAGGTACTGCAAAATCAAAACGAAGCCGCATTGTTTTGTTTTGACAGGGAAGCCACCTATTCGGGAGTAGCCGATTACAGTTTTATGGAAGCCTATGATTGGGACAGTCCGGAAGATATTCCTGAACAACAGCAAGTTATTGCGGAAGGTTTGCAACTGTTTCGAGAACTGTTTGGCCAACCTTCAAAATCGTTTATTGCTCCGTGCTACAATTGGGACCCTGCTATTGAACAAACCCTAGCAGAAGCCGGAGTACAATGGATACAAGGGATTCCGTCGCAGTTAGTTCCTACGGGTGTGTTTGACCAATATAAAAAAGTACCGCACTATTTCGGAGAAACCAATGCATTAGGCTTGAAGTACAATAGTAGAAATTGTGTGTTTGAGCCGTCAATGCAGCCCAATCGAGATTGGGTAAACAGTTGTATGGCACAAATAGCGAGTGCTTTTCAATGGCAGAAACCTGCTGTAATTTGCTCCCATCGAATCAATTATATTGGGTATATCGATGCTAAAAATAGCGAACGGGGATTGAAAGACCTCGATTTTCTATTAAAAAGTATTGTAAAAAAATGGCCGGATGTAGTATTTATTTCAACTGATCAATTAGCGGATTATCTATGATAAAAATAGGATTTACAGGCGATTTTTGTCCCTGGATGCGAGTGGAAGACCAACTGAAAACAGCAGATAATGAATCGCTGTTTGGCACTGTCCGGCCATTCTTTGCTGCAAATGATTTAAACGTGCTCGATTTGGAATGTCCGTTGACTACGGCACAAACCGCCATTGCCAAAACCGGTCCGCATATCAAAGCAGCACCGGCAACTGCAGCGATATTGCAGTACTTGAATTGCAAAGTAGTAGCTACCGCCAACAACCATTTTAAAGATTACGATTGGGCTGGCATGCAGGAAACTTATGAAACTTTGCAAAAACATCAGATACAATGGTTGGGCAGTGGTCAAAACTTTGAAGAAGCATCGCAAACATTTTATTATAAAAAAGACGACCTAACTGTTGCATTGATTAATGTAGCGGAAAATGAATGGACAACTACTTTTGATACAACTCCGGGATGTCATCCAATAGATTTAGTGAATGTCTTTAATCAGATTCAGGAGGCAAAGAAAAAATCCGATTGTATCATCATTATCGCACATGGCGGACACGAACATTATGAATTGCCGAGTCCGCGGATGAAAAAATGGTATCGTTTTTTTGTGGATGCAGGTGCCAACGCAGTAATCGGACATCATACGCACATTATTTCGGGATATGAAGTTTATCAAGAGGCACCCATTTTTTACAGTTTGGGTAATTTTTGTTTCGATTGGCCGGGTTTGCGTAATAAACCGTGGAACAATGGAATGATGGTTCGATTGCAAATTGAAAAGCACCAACCCATCACTTTTGAACTGGAATATTTTAATCAAAACAATGAACAACCCGGGGTGTTTTTACTTTCGGATGAAGAAAAAAGTACAGCAATGCAAAGTGTAGACCAATTGAACGGTATTATCGCTGATGATTTGCTTCTGGAACAACGATTCGCTAACTATGTTGCTTCATGGAAACCGGTAATGGATACTTGGATACAACCCTATCAGGGGAAATATTTACCGAGTTTATTCAAAAGAGGACTTTTGCCACAACTAATTACTAAAAAGAAAAAATTACTGTATACTAATTTAATCCGTTGTGAGGCACATCGCGATATTTTAATCAATACAATCAACCCCACCAAATAAGTATGTGCGGATTTACCGGCTATTACCATTTAAACAATACCCGCGAAAAAAGTACGCAGACGATTTGTCAAATGCTTTTATTGCAAAAACACCGCGGTCCGGATGATTCAGGTATCGTTGGTGTCGACACAAAAGAGCGAAACTACGAAGAATCTGGAATTGAAAAAGAGTTGAATTTTCAATCTCCAAAAGACCTGCTATTCGGTTTCAATCGCCTTAGTATTTTGGATTTATCGGCCAATGGACATCAACCGATGATTAGTCCCGATCAAAAAGTGGTGCTAATGATGAATGGTGAAATATACAATGCATTTGATTTCAAAGCAGCATTAGAACAAAAAGGACATTCTTTTAAAAGCACCTCAGACACCGAGATTGTCCTGCACCTCTACATGGAATATGGCATGGAGCATATGCTTACGCTGTTAAACGGCATGTTTGCTGTGGCAATCTATGATTTCAATCTAGACACCTTATTCTTGGCAAGAGACCGATTTGGCATCAAACCACTGTACCTATTGCAAGAGGAAAACCGCATCGCCTTTGCTTCAGAGATGAAAAGTTTCAAAGCATTACCCGATTTTACATTCGAACCGGATTTCAGTAGTATGGATGAATTTCTGTTGTTTAGAAATGTGATCAATACGACTCTTTTTAAAAACATAATAAATTGCACCCCTGGAACTTTTGTACGCATAAAAGACGGAACAGTTAGCACACAAATCTTTTATGACATCAATGCAGAAGGAGAAGAAGAGATTACCGTTACTGAAACAAAAAAGGTACTTGAAAAGGCACTGCAAAAAAGCGTAACTTCTCAAATGATGAGTGATGTAAAAGTGGGTTGCCAATTATCGGGAGGAGTGGATTCTTCGTTGGTTACCTACTATGCTGCTCAACAGGTAGACCAAGGAAACTTGGAAACTATTTCCATTACGTTTAAAGACCCTGCATTTTCAGAAGAAAAATACATCGATTATGTTGCGGAAAAGTTGGCTCTAAAAGCTCACAAATATGAGATGGATGCCGACTATTACTTTGAAGTACTCGAAAAAGCCATTTGGCATTTTGAACATCCTTTGAATCACCCGAATACAATTGGGATTTATTTGTTAAGTCAGGAAGCCAAGAAGCACGTGACGGTACTTTTAAGCGGCGAAGGAGCGGATGAGTCCTTAGCCGGATACAGTCGTTTTATAAGAGCCCAAAAAGGTTCGCCTTTTAACAAACAATGGTTGGGGGGTTTAAAAAGAAACCTTAAACACCTAGGTAGTTATCTGCGTTATACGTTAGATGGTGACAAGCGGATGATTATGGAAACGGCATTTGGCAGTATTACTACGGCCCATGCCTTAAAAAAAGATTTTGATTTTTCAAAAGCAATTGCCCACCGCAACAGTACTTTTAAAAAACTAAAAGGTACTACCAATTTGCGTCAACGAAAATACGAATTATTGACCTACTTACCTGATTTGTTGATGCGGCAGGACAAAATGTCGATGGCACATTCCATCGAAAACCGCGTGCCCTTTTTAGATAATACAATGGTCACGACGGCTTTAAATACTGCTGGTGAGGCATTAATTGCTCTACATAACAATAAATTAGAAGGGAAAAAAGTTCTGAAAGATATTTGTGCGGATAAGTTTGAAGAAAAATTCGCCTACCGTGATAAAATGGGTTTTGGAATCCCACTGCGTTCTTTTTTGGCAACAAATGTTTTTCAAGATAAATGGCACAAGCAGATTGAGCCCGGTCTAATTAAGAGAAATCTCTTTCAACTGGACCAATTAAAAACCTGGGTACAAAACATCCCCACTGCCACCCCCGAGCAATTAGACGCGATTTGGTTAGTGATGGGGTTTGAGATTTGGGCACAAATGTATTTGGATTGAGGGGGTTAATAGGTTAGAGTTTAAGTGGTTAATCGTTTAAAAGTTTAATCGTTGTGTTACCAAATCATTAACAACTGTAAACGTCTTGTTTTTGATACAAGCCACGATAGGTTAGACTTAAACAAAATTTGGCAGCAAGTATTTTAAAGTCATCATTTTGGTTTTTTTTGTTCTAAAGAGAGGAAAAAAAAATATTGCTTCGAAAGACATCTAGCACAAATAGCAATTGAAAACCTAATAACTTTGCACGTCCTGATTTTGCCTCCCTTTAGGGACGGGGGCAAACAAAATCAGGCAAACCGTTCTTCCAAACAGATGAGCACTTTTAGAAATATAAAAGCCAAATAACAATGAACTTCCTGATTTTGCCTCCCTTTAGGGACGGGGGCAAACAAAATCAGGCAAACCGTTCTTCCAAACAGATTAGCACTTATAGTACTATGAAAACCAAATAACACTGAACTTCCTGATTTTGCCTCCATTTAGGGATAGGGGCAAAACAAAATCAGGCAAATTTCATAACTAAAAATAAAATTCAAAATCAACTACTTTTAATCAATTAAACAACTAACCCATTAACCAATTAATCCATTAACCGATTAACCAACCAACCCCCATGATCGCCATCCACAATAATAAAAGCAAACATTTATTTCAATACCTATGGATTGACTATTGCAATGCAAACAACATTCCCTACAAATTAGTGGACTGTTATTCGAATGATATTGTGGAAGAATTAAAGGGTTGCTCCGCGTTAATGTGGCATTACAACCAAGCGGGTTTCAAAGATATTGTCATGGCAAAGTCATTACTCTTTTCATTGGAGCAAAGCGGAATGAACGTTTTTCCGAATTTTAATACTGCTTGGCATTTTGATGACAAAGTAGGACAAAAGTACTTGTTGGAGGCATTGAAAATTAACTTGGTGAAGACTTGGGTTTTTTATGACAGAGAAACAGCAAAGCAGTGGATTGAGCAGACGTCGTTTCCCAAAGTATTCAAATTAAGGGGAGGAGCGGGTTCACAAAATGTCCGGCTCGTGCATTCCAAAAAGGAAGCAGATCTACTCGTTAAAAAGGCTTTTGGAAAAGGTTTTCCGGCCTATGACGGTTGGGGAAGCCTAAAAGAACGCATACGTAAATGGCGATTAGGGAAGGCGAATGCCAAAGAGGTAGTGAAAGGAATTGTACGTATGGTGCAACCCCCTCGCTACGCAAAAGTAATAGGAAGTGAAATGAATTATCTTTATTTTCAAGAATTTATACCTAATAATGATTCGGATATACGAATAGTCGTAATTGATGGAAAAGCATTTGGTATCAAACGTATGAACCGCGAAAATGATTTTCGGGCATCGGGTAGCGGCTTCATTCGCTATGAAAAAGAACAAATAGACGAGATTTTTGTCAAAGAAGCGTTTGCTATTCATAAAAAATTAAATGCCCAATGCATTGCGTATGATTTTGTGTACGACGCAGACAAAAAACCATTAGTAATTGAAATAAGTTTTGGCTTCGCCAATGCAGGTTATAATGATTGTGAAGGTTATTGGGATGAATTGTTGCAGTGGTATCCCGGAAAATTTAATCCGTATGGATGGATGGTGGAACTGATGAGAACTAATGCAAAATAAAAACATTTGTTTTGTCATACATTCCCTCCAAGCTGGTGGCATGGAGCGGGTCATGTCTGAATTGGTTAACTATTTTGCTGCCACAGAAAAATATACGGTGCATTTAGTTCTGTACGGAATAAAAAGAGAAGTGTTTTATGAAGTTTCTAAAAGAGTACTCATCCATAAACCATCTTTTGAATTCGACAATTCGAAGCGACTTTTTCACACAGTCAAAACAATTGCATTTTTAAGAAAAACAATTCGAGCAATCAACCCTATCAGTGTATTGTCCTTTGGCGAAACATGGAACAATATGGTGTTGTTGTCCCTGCTAGGCACAAAAATCCCTGTTTATGTTTCAGACAGGGCTCAACCCGATAAAAGTTTAGGTAAAGTGCATGATTTTTTACGAAGGAAGCTATATCCTCGGGCAAAAGGAGTTATCGTTCAAACCCAAAAAGGACTAGAGGTCTTTAAAATAATGTATACACATTCCCATTTTAAAGTAATTGGAAATCCAATCCGACCCATTGCTGACAGGCAATTAAAACGTGAAAAAGTCATTTTAATGGTAGGGAGATACATCAAAATAAAGCAACAAGATGTACTAATTAGAATTTTCGCAAATTTGAATGCAGAGGATTGGAAGTTAGTATTAGTTGGATATGATCATCTGAAGCAATCCAATCAAAAACAATGGGAAGAATTAGCTAAAAAATTGCAGGTGGAAGATCGTGTAGTATTCACAGGAAAACAAGAAGATGTAGAAAAGTACTATTTAACAAGTAGTATTTTTGCATTTACTTCTGCTTCAGAGGGATTTCCGAATGTTATAGGCGAGGCTATGGCTGCGTGCTTACCCGTAGTTGCCTATGACTGTGTGGCGGGACCAAGTGATTTGATTATTTCCGGCGAAACGGGTTATTTAGTACCGCTCAATGATGAGATTCAATTTACTCAAAAACTTCAATATTTGATAGATTTTCCAGCTAAGAGAGAAAAAATGGGTTGGAAGGGAAATGAATTTATTTCAACATTCGAGTTAATAGATATTTGCGAACAATTTGAACAGTTTATTGTACCTAATACAGAAAGATAAAAATGAAAATACTTATTATAGGGTCCAAAGGTTTTATCGGAACGCATGCTACTCAATTTTTCAAAAAACGCAATTATGACGTAATTGGTTGCGATGTGGTAACCGAATACAATGATAAAAATTACTTTCAAATAGACGCAACCAACTCCAGCTATCATTCGCTTTTTGAAAACAATCAAGTAGATGTTTGTATCAATTGTTCCGGTGCGGCTAGTGTTCCGTTGTCAATCAAGTTTCCGCTGAAAGACTTTACACTAAATACGCTCAATGTTTTTAAAATCCTAGAGGCAATCCGAACAAATCAGACCAACTGCAAGTTTATTAACCTGTCGAGTGCAGCTGTTTATGGCAATCCTGCAAGTTTGCCGATTCTTGAAAAAGCTGATTTGAATCCTTTGTCACCCTATGGTTTACACAAATTACAAGCGGAACAAATTTGCAAAGAGTTTTATGAGTATTATCAATTGAAAACTTGTTCTGTAAGAATTTTTTCAGCGTACGGGAATGGATTAAAAAAGCAATTGCTTTGGGATTTGTTCAACAAATTTAAAACACAACCAATTGTTGAATTGTTTGGAACGGGGCAGGAAACAAGAGATTTTATTCATATAGAAGACGTTTTACAAGCATTAGATTTAATTTTAAAAAAGGCATCTTTCGCTGGGGAACCAATAAATCTGGCAAATGGTGCAGCCTATTCTATTGCCTATATTGCCGAATTATATAAAAAGTACTTGGGAAGTTCAAAAGAAATCGTTTTTAATCAACAACTCAAAGAAGGAGATCCTTTGCATTGGAGGGCAAGTATTATTCAAATAGAATCGATGGGTTATGTGAAAAGTAAAACAATAGAAGAGGGGATAAAAGAATACATTAATTGGGCTGCCGAACTAGATATTGATTAATTCGTTAGATGGAAGAAAAGGGTAGATTTAGATTAGGAATCCTGTTTAATTTTAATCCCAAATGGATGGGCGGGGTGATTTATAATTTAAATATTGTAAAGACACTAGGGTTTTTAAACGATGAAGACAAGCCTTTAATTTTATTAGTTTACAATCCCCAATTAAAAAAGTACATCGACGAAATTGACTACCCATACATGGAAAAAGTAGCTCATGATTTTCCATCTATTTATAAGGGATATATGCAGTCTTTTTTAAAAAATGAAAATGTTTTTGTACATGAGTTGGTTGTAAGTCATCAATTGGATGCCATTTTCCCCATGCATGATTATCCCGTGAAAAGCAAGCTGGATGCGAAGCTGGTGTCGTGGTATGCCGATTTACAACACTTTTATTATCCGCAATTCTTTACCAAAAGAAAACGAATTGAACGAAACGAACGTATCAAATTGATTTTAAAAAACTCCAAAGACCTTGTAGTATCCAGTCAGGCCGTAAAAGATGATTTTTTGAAGTTCTTTAAAATTCCGGCCTCTCTTAGGATACACATCTACCACTTTGTTTCGATTATTGAGGGATTACCCGAAGTATCGTATGAAGCGATACGAGATCAATATAAACTGGAAGATCATTACTATATGATTAGTAATCAGTTTCATAAACACAAGAACCATAAGGTTGCTTTTGAAGCTGTTGCTGAACTAAAGAAAAAAGGAATAAACATTTGTTTGGCAATTACCGGTCGTTTTCCGGAGCAACCGGATTCACCTTATTTACAAGAATTACATGACATCATCAACGCCAATGATTTAAAAGATTCCATTCGCTTTTTGGGATTAATTCCGCGAGGCGATCAATTGTTGTTGATGAAACATGCCAAAGCAATCCTTCAACCCAGTTTGTTTGAGGGGTGGAGCACGGTGATTGAAGATGCAAAATCGTTACAAGCCCCCGTCATTGCCGCTAATTTAGCAGTGAATATCGAACAATTACAAGAAACAGGAACCTATTTTGAACCCCACAATGTGAAGCAATTAACGGAGATTTTAGAATCTTATCCCAATAGAGATTTTTCTAAACAGATTTATGAATCGTATGATAGTCGCATGAACGCGGCAGCGTATGAATTAGTCAGTATTTTTAAGGGATAATTGGTTAATCGGTTAGTATTTAATCGTTTAGATTTAACCAACAAATCAATTGAAAACAGCATATCCATAACCCTCCTGATTTTGCCTTCCGCCGCGGCGGATTGGGGCAAAACAAAATCAGGTAAAAACAATCAAGAAGTTCAGATAGAAGAAAAATAATCGGAAGAGAAAAAGGTTTAACCTTTTAACCAATTCACTCCAACCAATCTCAGCACCTTAGTACCTTAGCACCTCAGTACCTTAAAGAAAAAAAATGAACAAAAAAATATACATCCCCGGACACAAAGGAATGGTAGGAACTGCAATATGGAACGCCTTGAAAAGCAAAGGGTATGAAAATCTGATTGGAAAAACCAGCAAAGAACTAGATTTGAGAAATCAGACGGCCGTTCAGGATTTTTTTGCTACAGAAAAACCAGATGTAGTTATAGACGCTGCTGCACGAGTTGGCGGAATAATGGCCAACAATAATTATCCATTTACTTTTTTAATGGAAAACATGCAGATTCAAAACAATCTTATTGATGCCTCCTTGCATCAAGAGGTTGACCAATTTATTTTCTTGGGAAGTTCGTGCATCTATCCAAAATTGGCACCACAGCCATTAAAAGAAGAATGCTTGCTAACTTCCTCTTTGGAGCCCACCAATGAATGGTATGCCATTGCTAAAATTTCGGGATTGAAAGCCTGTGAGGCAATTCGCAAACAATATGGAAAAAATTTTGTGAGCCTAATGCCAACAAATTTATACGGTCCTAACGACAATTTTGATTTGCAGACTTCACACGTATTGCCGGCTATGATACGAAAATTTCACGAAGCAAAAACCAATAAAAATGAACCAGTAACTCTTTGGGGTTCGGGCACCCCGATGCGGGAGTTTTTACACGTGAACGATTTAGCAGCTGCGGTTGTTTTTGCTTTAGAAAATCCTTTAGAGGAGCACTTATACAATATTGGAACCGGGGTTGATTTAACCATCAAATCATTGGCAGAATTGATTCAGAAGACAGTTGGACACACCGGACCTATTATTTGGGATACATCAAAACCGGACGGAACTCCAAGAAAATTAATGGATGTTTCCAAAATGGCCAATCAAGGCTGGAAATCAAAAATCACTTTGGAAGACGGAATTAAATCAACTTATCAGTGGTTTCTGGAACACGAACATTCGTTTAAGGAAGTGAAGATGAAGGGTTAAATGGTTAACTGTTTAATCGCTTAATCGTTTAACCCCATAACCAATTAACCTCTAACCGATTAATCCATAATCGATTAATCCATAATCGATTAACCGCTAACCGAATAACCCCTAACCGATTAAACGAATAACCCCATAACCAATTAATCCAAAACAATAATAAATAATCCACAATAAAATGAGCACATCTCAAAAAACAGCACTTATAACCGGAATCACCGGACAAGACGGAGCCTACTTAGCAGAATTATTGCTTGAAAAAGGCTATATGGTTCACGGAATCAAAAGACGTTCCTCGCTTTTCAATACAGACAGAATCGACCATTTATATCAAGATCCGCATGCGAAAGGAATACGCTTGAAACTACATTATGGCGACATGACCGATTCGATGAACATCACGCGAATTATCCAAGAAACGCAACCGGATGAAATTTATAATTTAGCCGCAATGTCGCATGTAAAAGTAAGTTTTGATATACCGGAATATACAGCCAATGCCGACGGAATAGGAACTTTACGTATTTTGGAAGCTGTACGTTTATTAGGAATGGAAAAGAAAACCAAAATCTACCAAGCATCTACGTCGGAGCTGTACGGTTTGGTGCAAGCCGTTCCACAAAGTGAAACCACACCTTTTTATCCCCGTTCCCCCTATGCAGTTGCAAAAATGTATGCGTATTGGATTACAGTTAACTACAGAGAAGCCTATAACATGTATGCTTGTAATGGGATTTTGTTCAACCACGAGTCACCATTGCGTGGAGAAACATTTGTAACCCGAAAAATTACCCGAGCCGCAGCTAAAATAGCTTTAGGTCTTCAAAACGATTTGTATATGGGGAATTTGGATGCTCAACGAGATTGGGGGCATGCAAAGGATTACGTGGAAGCAATGTGGCGTATTTTACAACAGGACAAACCGGAAGATTACGTGATTGCGACAGGTGTAACCACTCGCGTGCGAGAATTTATTAAAATTGCGTTTGCCGAGGTGGGTTTGCAGTTGCGTTTTGAAGGAGAAGGAGTAGCAGAAGTTGGTATTTTAGAGCGTATTAATGCAGTAGTGTTTAAGCAAGCAACAGGGAAAGAGGTAACTGCTATGAAACTGCCAATTGGTTGCAGTGTGGTAAAAGTAGATCCTATGTATTTCCGACCTACAGAAGTAGAATTGTTAATAGGCGACCCTACAAAGGCACAGACTCAATTGGGTTGGAAGCCAAAGTATGATCTGAAAGCCCTAGTTGCAGAAATGATGGCTGCAGATGTAAAATTATTTCAAAAGGACATCCATTTGACCGAAGGTGGACACACGATACTAAACCAAGTAGAGTAAATGATTTCAAAAAAGCAAGTTGTTTTTGTCAATCAGAGTGCAGGCTACTTAATGATTGATATAATTGCGGCTTTTGCAGAGGTTGCAGAGGAGCGGATTTTAATGACGGGGTATTTGAATCCTAGAAACAATGCGTTAGATGCAGTTGTTAAAGTTGAAAAACTAGCCTCCTATGACCGAAGTTCCTCATTTAGAAGGCTTACAACATGGGCGATGGCATTTGTAAAAACACTCTTTTTAATTAAGTTTAAATATCCCAAAGCCCATTTATTTTTGGTTTCAAACCCGCCCTTTAGTAGTTTGATTCCCTTATTTTGTAAAAACACTTATGATCTATTAGTTTATGATATTTATCCGGATGCCTTGGTGGAGTTTAAATATTTTAAAGAGAAGTCATGGATCATAAGGAAGTGGGAGCAGGCGAACAGAAAAGTATATTCGCAAGCTCACAATGTTTATACAATAACTGAGGGTATGAAAGCAAGATTGTCAAAATATATTGAAGCAGATGCAATTCGAGTGGTCCCGGTTTGGACCGACAATCATTTTTTGCAACCTATCATGAAAAAGCAGAATGTTTTTTTAAAAAAACACCATTTACAGGACAAGTTTATAGTAATGTATTCAGGGAATATGGGTAAATCACACCCTGTAGAAATATTGGTTGAACTTGCAAATCGGATGCAAGACATTATAAATTTGCATTTTTTGTTGATAGGAGGCGGAGATAAATACCGTGCTTTAGAACTAAGAATTTCAGAATTAAAATTAGAAAACATTAGTATAATGCCTTGGCAACCTACACAAGATTTGCCATTTACACTTTCAGCTGCTGATTTAGCTTTGGTAACTGTAGGCCGGGAAGCTTCCGATTTAAGTATACCAAGCAAAACCTATAATCTAATGTCGGCAGGAGTACCAATCATTTGTATAGCCCCGAAAAATTCAGCCTTAGCAAAATTGGTGCTTAATGAATCACTTGGAGAAGTGTTTGAAAGCAATCAAGTGGATCTTGTTGAAGATTTCATTAAAAAGCACCAATTACAACCACTATTGCTAGAGAAACTGGCGGAAAATGCACTCATAGCTTCTGAAAAATATTCAGTTGAAAACGCCAAGCAGTTTCTATAATTGTAACTTAGTATGTATAAACATTTTTTTAAAAGAGTAGTTGATTTTGTATTGGCTCTTTTTATTTTACTCATATTTTTGCCAATTTTATTAGTTATAATTGTTTTACTGGCAGCAGTTCAAAGTAGTAAAGTTGTCTTTATCCAAGACCGACCTGGAAAAAATGGAAAAACTTTTAAATTAATAAAGTTTAAAACCATGAATGATCAAAAAGACAAAAACGGAAAATTATTACCTGATAATTTACGCCTGACAAAAGTGGGAAAGTTCATCCGCTCAACCTCACTTGATGAACTCCCTCAGTTACTAAATGTTCTCAAAGGCGATATGAGTCTGATAGGACCACGCCCCCTGTTGGTTAAGTATTTGCCACTTTATACCAAGAAGCAAAGCAGACGTCATGAAGTAAAACCAGGCATTACCGGATGGGCTCAAGTGAATGGAAGGAATGCCATTTCGTGGGAACAAAAATTTGACTACGACGTGTGGTATGTTGACAATCTATCACTAACTTTAGATATAAAAATTATTTTTCTGACACTAATTAAAGTTTGTAAACGCGAAGGAATAAGTGGTGGAGGTCAGGCAACCATAGAAGCATTTAAAGGAAGTAATTACGAGGAATAAATAGTTTCGATTCAATTCTGCTACAGATAGTTAAGAGCAATATTTAATATAATAAGGTAAACAATGAAAATGATAATAATAATTGGTGCCGGAGGTCATGCTGCTGAATTAAGAGATTACATTAATCATCACAACAGTGCTCGTCCTGCCGATCGGATAACAGTAAAAGGGTTTATAGATGATGATGAAAAAAACTATCATCATTATGGTTTTTCCGAACCTTTTTTAGGTGCTATTAAAGAACATAAATACGACCCAAGCGTGCATTATTTGATGGGTATTGCAAATCTTGTGTACAGAAAAACAATCATCGAAGAATTTTTAGCTCAGGGGGCTGTTTTTACTGGATTAATCCATCCAACAGCAATCATATCACCATCATGCGAAATTGGAGAGGGAACTGTAGTCTCACATAATGCATCAATAGGGGCCAAAGCCAAAATCGGTCGATTTAATATGCTGAATTCCCGATGCACCATCGGTCACGATACACAAATGGGTGATTATAATTTTATCAGTCCACAAGTGGCAATTTCCGGCAATACAAAAATAGGAACAAACAACTTAATTGGAACAAACAGTTGCACGATTCCCGGTATGACTATAGGCGATAACAATAAAATTGCAGCAGGCATGACTATATATAAACCGGTAGGCGACAACGAAACAATAATGTTCAAACACCTGGAAAAAATTGTGATTAAAGATTCGGGTAATTTATAAAAAAAATCAGCCAAGAATACGAGTAGAATGAATAGACTTTTTTTTTAAGTTGGTAAGGTAGATATTTTGCCAGGAAAATTTAAAAAAATGGCAAAGGTAAACTTGGAAACTATATGAGAATTTCAGGTTTCTGATTGTCCGTAAGAACCCATAATTAATACTAATTTATTTACTCATGCTATCAACTTATTTTATCTCCTTGTAAATTTTGGAAGTGAACATTGCTACTATAAAAGTAATATGACAACAAACGGACTATCAGAATTTTTTTAATTGAAACGAGTCGCCGATTGCCTATTTTCATTTTGTCTAATAATTATTGGACTTATTCCTATGCTGGTGCTTGTGAGCATTCTTTCATTAATTTATGAGTCATCAGGTTTTTTCTCCCAAACCCGCATCGGCCAATTTGGTAAACCCTTTACCTTATACAAACTTCGTACCATGCATCCAAAAACGCAAAGCATTTCAATAGTAGGAGCCTGCCTCCGCAAATCCAAACTTGACGAATTGCCGCAACTTTGGAACATTTTGAAAGGCGATATGTCTTTCGTTGGTCCACGTCCCGACATTCCCGGTTATTACGACCAACTGCAAGGTGAGGCTCGAAAAATCCTCGAGCTCAAACCGGGACTCACCTGCGAAGCTAGCATCAAATATGCCAACGAAGAAGCACTCTTAGCACTTCAGCAAGACCCGCTCCACTACAACGACACTGTAATCTTCCCTGACAAAGTCCGCATGAACCTTCATTATTACTACAACCACACCTTTATCGGCGACCTCAAAATCCTCTGGAAAACTGTTTTTAGATAGTAAAAACTGTTATAAATAAAGTTCTTTGGAACGCAGGTTTTTTCCACCCGCCAACACGGGCTGGGGCAAGAAAAAATCAAAATCCTTTAGCCACACCTCAGCACCTCAGCACCTACAAAATCAAAAATATCCCCAAAACCATTCTTATAACTAAAATCTTACCGTATATTTGACAGATATTTGCGATTTTGTTATAAAAATATGTCCCAAACGAAGATATGGTTATCCTCACCCCATATGGGAGGAACGGAACAAAAATACGTTCAGGAAGCTTTCGATACCAACTGGGTGGCACCACTGGGGCCAAACGTACTGGGATTTGAACAAGCAATTGAAACCTATTTAGGCTCGGGAGTAAAAGTAGCAGCCTTGAGTTCCGGTACTGCAGCCTTGCATTTAGGACTTATTTTATTGAATGTGAAACCCGGCGATGAGGTTATTTGTCAAAGCATGACTTTTTCGGCGTCCGCCAACCCAATTGTATACTTGGGTGCAACTCCCATATTTATAGATAGCGAAGCATCCACATGGAATATGTGTCCAGATGCTTTGGAAGAGGCAATTAAGGACCGAATTCAAAAAGGAAAGAAACCTAAAGTAATCATAGCGGTGCACTTATACGGCATGCCTTATCAGGTGGATGCAATTCGCACAATTGCCAATCAGTACGAAATTCCCATTCTAGAAGACAGTGCAGAAGCATTAGGGAGTAGTTATAAAAATCAGAAATGCGGGACTTTTGGCGACATTAGTGTGCTATCGTTTAATGGAAATAAAATCATCACCACTTCCGGAGGAGGAGCTCTCGTTACCCAAAAGACTGAATGGAAAGAAAAAGCTGTTTATTTAGCCACACAAGCAAGAGATAATGCTCCGCATTATCAACATAGTGAAATTGGCTATAATTACCGAATGAGTAACATTTGTGCAGGCATTGGTAGAGGTCAAATGGAAGTGTTAAATGATCATGTGGATAGCAGAAGAAAAATGTACCAAACCTATACCGATTTTTTCAAACCTTTTTCTTTTGTAAAATTGCTGCAAGAGCCTTCAGTAGATTATCATTCCAATCATTGGTTAACTACAATCGTGATTGATCAAAATACAGAAAAGTTAACTAGGGAAGGTTTACGGTTGGCACTCGAAGAGCAACAAATTGAAAGCAGACCCTTGTGGAAACCTATGCATTTGCAACCCATTTTTCAAAATTATCCTTTTTACGGTTCTACGATAGCTGCAGATTTATTTGAAAAGGGGCTTTGTTTACCATCGGGGTCGAATCTAACAGAGGAAGATAAAAATCGTATAAAAAAAGGTGTTTTAAGTTATTTAAAATAGAGTGGTATAAAAAACGCAAAGAACCTATAAATGTAGATTTTTGTTATAGATAATTAAAGATTGAATAAAAATCAAGTAGGAAAAAATAAATGAAGAATTTCTCCTAGTTTGCATTTAGAATGATTTTAAAAAACAGGTTTTCTCTTAATTTTAAGTGTTATTGTCACTTTTTGGGACTCAAATAAGCAGCAGTTTATTGAAAAAATATAAATTTTATTAGTAAATTTACTAAAGTATAAATTGTTATAGGAGTAATAAGAAATTCTGTTTAGTAACAAGAATCATTTTTTTTGTTAAGA
>NZ_JBILTE010000194.1:0-4746 GCF_044371705.1 Flavobacterium sp.
TACAATATAAAAACCACTAAAAATTAACAATAGACAAACAATCGAAAAAAAAATCAAATTCAATATCACCCAAAATTTTGAATCATTATTATGTTCATAATCTAAATTTACTCTAATAATTTGTGACTCTAATGCTTGATCAATAAATTTAATTGTTGGACATGAATCATTAAAATCAGGAGCTTTTTTGGTTAAACCACAAGTAGTTCCCGTCGTAAAATCATACTTTTTATGACTACAAAATTGGCAATGAAATGCTTTATCAATTTCCATAATTATATCGGTTTAAACACCAACTTCCTTTCACTCGCTTCAATGTCTTTCTTATTCATTTTCATTTTTCGGAATTTGCCTTGATTGTATAAATCTGCTTGGTCTTTGTAATGTTCACTCAGTGGATTTCCCGATTGTCCCGTTGGAAGAATACTTACACTGTTTTCAATGTCTGAAAAATCGATGATTCTTCTGGTGGAAGGTCCGGCTTTAACTTGATGACTTCCGGCTTCGGTGAATGTAAACATTAAATTATTGATGACTTCATTGGAACCATTGATTTCAAAAGGACCCACATTGAAATAACTTCGTAATGCAGCGACTTCTCCGAGTGGATGTTTATGTTCCACAGTATGCACTTTATTCCATGTCCAACCCGAAACTTGAGTACCCAATTTTTGTTCTAAATGTGAAATCGTTTGTTTAAAAGAACGCATCAAAATTTCACTTCGTGTTTCTTTTTTGTCTGACGTAGTTTTGTCATCCCACCAAGGCGAAGTTTCATTGGCTATTTGAAACGCAATCATTTGTTTCATAACATGTGTGTTCAACAAAATCGCAAAACGGTCTTTCCCTAATTCGTCTTCAAAGGTGTTTTGCAGATAATGATACATCAATTGATTGTAAATGGTGGGAGCTATAGCTGCTAATCCATTACTTCCATCCCATTTTTGAAGTTGTGAACTAGCTGCTTTTTCAGTATCAGATAAATCGTTTTGATTGATTCCAGTTAAAATACTTTGTACGATTGCGGGTGCAACCGCCGATTGATCGTCGTTAATCATGTTCATAAAATCTTCTTTCGTCCAATCATTTTTGGGTTCTAGCAATTGAACGATACGTTTGGCTCGGTCTTGCGGAAGATAATAGCCCGGATACAAATAATCATTGATGGGTTCCACTTGATTATTTGAGGAATAGACATAGTTCCAATCCGGATTGATAGCATACGGATTTTCTGAAAAATCATAGTATTCTTTTTGCTCATCAATACCATTTGCACCATTTAAAATAAAATTAGCGTTGACATTTTCGGGCATTTTATACAATTTACCGGAAGTAATCCAAGCGATGTTTCCTTTGGCATCGCCGTACATGATATTTAATCCCGGAGCGGCAATTAATTCGATACTTTGATGAAAATGTTCTAAATCTTTTGCATGCGAAAGTGAATAAACGGCATCTAAAATTTGATTTTTATGCTGCAGGTACGTCCACCACATCGAAATGGGTTTGTCTGACTTCAATCCGTCGACTAATCCATTCATTAAAGGTCCGTGATGTGTTTTTTTGATTTTCAAAACCACATCGGAACTGTCTTTTACTTTGATGGTTTTTTCAGAAATTTGATAGTTTTTAAATCCTTCAGGAGTTTGGTATTGGTTTTCATTTTCGGGATTATTCGTTTCCAAAAACAAATCCATATCATCGTTTTCAAACATTGTTAAACCATACGCATATTGGCGATTGTGACCCAAAAGCGGAAAAGGTGTTCCTGCCAAATAATAGCCATACATTTCATAATCGGGCGTAACAATATGAGCTTCATACCAAGTGGCCGGTTGCGAAAAACCAATATGTGGATCATTGGCAAACAATACTTTTCCATTTTTGGTTTTTTGTGGACCAACGACCCAACTGTTACTTCCAATAAAAGGCGGAATCGGTGATTTTTCCAACAACGAAGCCACCGATTTAGAAATTTCGGAATAGGCTTCTGATTTTCCTTTGAAGCTTTTCAATTTTGTATGAGCCAAAGATCCGTCAATGCCAAAATCTTTTAGATAGTCCATTCCGAATTCGTCTCGAATGTCGGTTAAAAGCGGATCTGTTTTTTGAGCCATCGCAAAACTAAAAGCCATATATCCAAAAATATTATAGACATCTTTGATGGTGAATTTTTCCTTGGTAACTCCAACTAATTGAAACTCGATTGGTGTGGGACCTTCTTCTAAAAACTGATTAATTCCTTCGAGATAAGCCAACGTTAATTGATAACTTTCACTATTTTTATCTAATTGAGCGATGGCTTTTTCGGAATCTTCATCAATGCCTAAACCAGAGAAAAATTTGTCGTTTTTGAGCATTACCGAACCAAAGAGTTCGGACAATCTTCCCGGAGCAATTCGTCTCATGAGTTCCATTTGCCACAAGCGGTCTTGCGCATGCACATAACCTAACGTAGTCATCGCATCTTTTTGCGAAGCCGCATAAATATGCGGAATTCCGTACTCATCAAAATAAACAGTTGTTTCTTTTTGGATGGAATTTAAAGCTATTTCGCCGTCGTATTTTGGGGTTAAAAAATAAAGATAACTCCCAACACCAATGGCTAAAATGGCAAAAAGTATAAAAATAACAACAACGATTTTTTTGAGTCTTTTCATGACAAATGAATTTGATTTAAAGATATAAAAAAACCATTGAGAAATTAAGATTCATTAAGCTTTGCTGCTCAATTTCTTCACTTCTCAATGGTTTGAAATTTAAAAAACTATTTACGTGGAAAGTTAATTTTCTCTCCAACATTCATTTTATTATTTTTAGCTAAAACACCACACATGTGAAATAACATTCGGGCACCCACATTGCCATCCCAATCGTCATTTTCTCCGGGTGCGACTTCTACTAAATCAAAACCAATGATTTCTTTGTCCCTTTCGGCTAAACGACTTAATAAATAGGCCGCTTGCTCAAATGAAAATCCCCCCGGAACCGGAGTCCCTGTATTTGGACAATACCAAGGATACATCCCATCAATATCAAAACTGATGCAAACCTTTTGTGGTAAAGTGGCGATAATTTCATCACACTGTTGTTGCCATGTTTTCCCTTCAAAGGTTTCTCTTTTTAAATCGGAATCCGTGTGAACTACTACTCTATTTCTTTGTTGTTTTACAACATCTACTTCTTGTTGACAGAAATCGCGGATTCCCACTTGAACTATTTTACAAATATGTGGAATTTGCAAGGCATTATACATAATAGATGCATGTGAATAGGTAAACCCTTCGTAAGCAATACGTAAATCCATGTGAGCATCTAAATGCAGTATTCCGAAATTTTCGTGTTTTTCTGCTAAGGCTTGGTAATACCCTAAAGGGGTGCTATGATCTCCGCCTAACAAAACCACTTTCTTTCCGTGATTTAACCAATATAACGTTTTTTCACGAACGGCTTCCACCATGTCGGAACATGCGTAATTGATTTTATCTAAATCCTTTCGCAACGATGGATGATGGTCTAAAACAGTTCCACTTTCTAAAGCTTCAATAATTGGAGCCGCTTGTTTTTTATATTTTTTGGAATTCTTTTTTACATCTTTTGGTGATTCGTCTAAAAAGATGCCTAATTTCCATAAATCAGGAAACTCTTGATGGTTTAAATCGACTTGAAAGGAAGCTTCTAAAATAGCTTCCGGACCTTTGGATGCACCGGAACCGTAACTAACAGTAACTTCCCAAGGCACAGGTATTACAATTATTTCACTGTCTTCAATAGAAAAAGGTAAGCCAAAAATGGTTGCGTCTGCCAAACCGGGTTGGCTTGGGTCGAAGGTTTTGAGTATTTCTTGTTTAGTCATTTTTATTTAAAGGTACTAAGGTTCTGAGGTACTAAGGTGCTAAGGTTTTGATATACCCTTCTTCAAAATTTGTCCGAATTCATACATGTCTTCAAAAGAGCAGTAGAAAGGAGCCGGTGCTAAACGAATAACGTTCGGTTCACGCCAATCGGTAATCACTCCGTTTTTCATTAAATACTCGAATAAACTTCTTCCTTGACCGTGGAGATATACCGATAATTGGCAAGCACGTTCTTCTTGTTTTTGAGGCGTAATAATTTCAAATTCGGTTCCATCAATTTCTTTGTCAATTTCGTGAAGGATGAATTCTAAATAGGACGTTAGAAGATTTCTTTTTATTATTAATTTACTCATTCCCACTTCGGCAAACATCTCTACTGAAGCTAAATAAGGGGCTAGCGAAAGAATTGGCAGGTTACTGATTTGCCAACCGTCGGCACCGTGAACGGGATCGAAATCGGGTTCCATTTTAAAGCGACGCTCTTTATTGTGTCCCCACCAACCGGCAAATCGAGGTAAATCGTTGTCGTGATGATGTTTTTCGTGCACAAAACAACCCGATGCATTTCCGGGTCCTGAATTCATGTATTTGTAGCTGCACCAGCAGGCGAAATCCACATTCCAGTCGTGTAATTGTAATTCTACGTTTCCGGCAGCATGAGCTAAATCCCAACCAACGTAGGCTCCTGCTTTTTGTGCAGCAGCAGTAATTGTTTTCATGTCAAACACCTGACCGGTATAATAATTAACACCGCCAATTAAAACCAAAGCTAACTCATCACCTATTTCTTCAATCTTAGCTAAAATATCTTCCAAGCGAATGTTATGTTCCCCTTCTCTTCTTTTAATTTCTACAATGATTTCCTTAGGATTTATTCCCAAATTTTGTG
>NZ_JBILTE010000044.1:0-16153 GCF_044371705.1 Flavobacterium sp.
AATGAAAAAAATTATTTTACTACTACTTTTTTGGTGTTATTCCACTTCTATCTTTTCTCAAGCAGATAAAATATCTATTGAAAAGAATGCAACTGAAATAAAACTCAAAATCAATGGAGAAGATTTTATTGTTAACGGAATGAACTGGGATTACTTTCCAATTGGAACAAATTTCAACTATAGTTTATGGAAACAACCCGATAACATCATCAAAAAAGCTTTAGATGATGAAATGGGACTGTTAAAAAACATGGGCGTCAATACTATTAGAGTTTATACGGGCATTCCAAAAAAATGGATTGAGTACATTCACGCTAATCATGGGATTTACACGATGCTTAATCATTCGTTTGGTCGTTATGGATTGACACTCAATGGAACATGGGTAGTAAATACTGAATATTCTGATGCAACAACTAAAAAATTGCTTTTGGAAGAAACAAAACAAATGGTTGAAGAATATAAAAACACCAAAGGTCTGCTTTTGTTTTTGTTGGGTAATGAGAATAATTATGGTTTGTTTTGGGATGGAGCTGAAACTGAAGATATTCCTGTTAAAGACAGAAAATCAACTGCTCGTGCAGAATCTATGTACAAACTATTTAATGAGGCAACAATTGCAATGAAAAAGGTAGACAATAATCATCCAGTTGCTATCTGTAATGGTGATTTACTGTTCCTTGATATAATTGCAAAAGAATGTAAAGACGTAGATATCTTAGGAATCAATGTTTACAGAGGTATCTCTTTTGGAGATATGTTTGAACGCGTTAAAAAAGAATATGGAAAACCGGTTTTACTGACGGAATTTGGCTCAGATACTTTTAATGCTATTACCAACGAAGAAGATCAAAATGCACAAGCTACAATACTAAAAGGAAACTGGAAAGAAATTTATGAAAATGCAGCAGGTTTAGGGAAAAGCGGTAATAGTTTGGGTGGTTTTACCTTTCAATTTAGTGATGGCTGGTGGAAATTTGGACAAACAAAAAATTTAGATATTCACGATTCCAATGCGTCTTGGTCTAATGGAGGTTATAGTTTTGACTACATAAATGGTGAAAATAACATGAATGAAGAATGGTTCGGAATTTGTGCAAAAGGACCAACCGACGCAAACGGAACGTATCAATTATACCCTAGATCGGCGTACTATGTTTTAAAAGAAGTTCATCAGCTGAGTCCGTATTCCAATGGAAAAACGTTGGCAACTATTGATAACCACTTTTCTAAAATTCAAATATTGGATGCTTCCTTAAGAGCAAGAGGAGATAAAGCAGCGTTAAATAGTGAAAAAAACAGTAAAATTCGGTTATCTAGATTATCTGCAGAATTTACAAGTTTCAACACAGGAGGTCATTTAATCACCACTCCTGATGAACCAGATCCAGATAATACTAGTTACCCGAACCAACTTGGATTTGATCAAATGCAATCTTATTTTGTAGGTGTTGAAGGAAATCCAACTTCAAATATGAGGGCTGAAGTTGTTTTTAATGTTTTGGGCGATGTTGCAGAAAATCCCATTGATGAAATCTTCTACGAAAATGCCGGAAGAAAGCAAACCTTTGTTGCGGTTGATGGTAGCGAGAACACTGAAGTTGTTGTGGAGGACCCAAATCGCTTAAGAGTTTATCAAGCAGAATTTGAATGGAACGATAAAGCGTTTGATTTAAAAGGTTTTTATAGAACTGGACATTACCATTGGGGTTATGAAGGCGATTTCTTCGGTTTATATCCTGAAGCGAATTACGGACCAAATTTAGATATTTATAATGGTGAAATTTCAGGGATAGAATTTGAAGCTAAAGGAGCTTTTAAAGGCTTTAAACTGGCTGCCGGACCTCAATTATGGTGGGGAGCCAACCCAGCTGCAATAGTAAAATACCAACGTAAATTTGGAAATTGGGATATTGCGGGAATGTACCACAGAGATTTTAACACCGTTATCAGCTTTGATGATACGGGTCGCCGTATTTTGAACCAAAATCAAGTTCGTTCCGGTGTAATTCCACCATGGCCAACTTCAAGAGCCACACTAGCTATCGAAAGAAAATTTGGTGACTTCAGTGTTGTAGTAGGCGGAATTTGGGGTGGTAGCCCATTAAATGGCAGTTCCTACCAAGATATTAAAGATAATCAAGTTGTTGAAGACATGATTAAAAGCAGTGACAATTGGGGAGGAAAGTTTAAATTAACCTACACAGGTGGCAGATTTAATTGGTACGGTCAAGGTTCGTATTTAGGCCTAGTTGCCGGTGGTGGAGCAGACCAAACACAAACGTTTACCGGTTGGAGGCTTAAAGATTCCGGAAGTGGCAACATGGCGAATCTATTAACAGGTTTTACATATACTATTGGGAAAATCCAAATTGCACCCAACTTTATGTACCAAGACCCCTTGGTAAATGCTATGCCTCAAGATTTTGGCGGTGCTGCTAGATTAAGAAACGTAATTGACGATCCATTTGCAGTTAGAAATGGTAACCGAGAAATGTACGGGTATGAATTATTATTGACCTTTGACCCAACTCCCGGCACTTGGATGTATGAATGGGATAACGATAGATCTGAAGATGCCGAATTCGCTATGAACTTAGGCTTTACGTACAGAAGATTACCTACCACTATGGATGCACATATTGGTTTCTTGGCAGATCGTTCATTTTTCGCTTTCCCAACTTCTGCTCCTGCAGAAGACCTTTGGGAAGTGAACTCTAGAATTGTTTCTAAACTAAGTCCGGACTTAGGCATCATTGGAAATCTTTATGTAGGCAACGGACAAGGAAATGGAGACTCTGAAAGAACCATTCAGAGATTTGGTTTTGACGTGAGAGCAATTTACCAAAAATTTAAAGTAATGTATGCTTTAAAGATAAATGATTGGGGACCTTTTGACTACCACAGAGATTTCAACCTTACGTTCCCTGTTCAAACAATGCTTGATTTGTCGATGAGTTTAGGGAAACCTGATTGGTACATATTACCTAGCACTCGAATCGGCGTGAGAGGAACTTGGCGAGCATTGGATCAATTTTCACCACGTTATTCTCCGAATGTTACTCCGGATTTTTCAACCGAACCTATCGTAAGCCCCGTTGGTTTTCCTGATGGTAGCGAGTGGGAATTTAGAACGTACATCCAAATTAATATAGGTGGTTAATTAAATGTTGTTTGCAAATAACTTGTTTTTTTAAAAAAAAATCGATATCAGAATATGAGTAATAAACTAATTTTAAAAAGTTTTGCTGTTATGACATTATTATTCATCTTTCAAAGTTGTGAAAGAGAAATATCTGATGATGCTATTTTGGCCACTTATCCTAAAACAGCTGAAGTTTTTAATGATAATTTTGTAAGCATGGGAACAGACTTCATAAAATTTTATGAAGGTTCAAATTTTCAAAGCTTTTCGATAGACAGAACAGAAGGCTACGAGAGTAATGCGTCCATTAGAATTAATGTGCCAAACGCTTCAAATACCAACGGTAATTATGCTGGAGGTATATTTGTTATTGATGGTGAAGGAAGGGACTTAACAGGTTATAATGCCCTAACTTTTTGGGTAAAAGCTTCAAGAGGAGTATCGATAGACCAACTAGGTTTTGGAGAAGATTTCGGTGATAATAAATTTATGGCCTCTTTAGTCAACGTAAATGTTGATACAGGCTGGTCAAAAGTTATTATACCATTTCCTGATCCTTCCAGATTAACAAATGAAAGAGGCGTTTTCAGATATGCCGCCGGAACACAAAGTACTGGTGGTTTTGCTTACACCTTTTGGATTGATGAAATAAAATTTGAGAAATTAGGTACCATTGCTAATCCGCAAAGATCCATTCAAACAGGAAATAATGCTACGATAAATACTTATGTAGGAATTACTAGTCAAGTTAAGGGAATTCAAACTGTATTTAATATGGCAGATAGTTCTAATCTACCTGTGGTATCCGCTCCGGGTTATTTTACTTTTAGTTCATCAAATCCTAGTGTTGCAACAGTTAATGCACAAGGTTCAATTAATTCTTTAAGTGCTGGAGCAACAATAATAACTGCCAAGTTTAATGGCGTTCAAGTAGCAGGAAGTCTTACAGTAAATTGTTATGGAGCGTTTCAATTTGCACCAACACCTACAAGACCAAGTAGCAATGTAATTTCTATTTTTTCAAACCACTATGATAATAGACCTGTTAATTATTTTAATGGGTACTGGCAACCATGGCAAACTACATTATCAGAAGATTTCACAGTAAGTGGTGATAATGTTTTACATTATACTATATTCAATTTTGTAGGAATAGATTTCAGCAGTCCTACCATTAATGCAACTAGTATGACACATTTACATGCAGATTTCTATTTTCCAAATCCAATTGCACCTGGCAGACAATTAAGGGTACTTGTACTTGATTTTGGAGCAAATGGAGTAAATGGTGGTGGAGATGATACAAGACATTCCACAACATTCTTGGCTCCAATACTAGTTACACAAAATTGGGTATCTATAGATATTCCATTTTCAGCCATGCCCAATTTAGCAAGTAGAGCAAATTTAGGACAAATTATTTTCGAAGGTGGTGATGGTACTCCATTATATGTTGATAATATTTATTTCTATAATTAATAGTAAAAATTTTAATCATGAATAAAAAAATAAATAATTTAAAATTTTCAAGTGTACTAGCGATAGCTGTTACATTATTCTTTACAAGTTGCGAAAGAGAAGTTTCAGATGATGCTGCTTTAGCAACTTACCCAAGAACAGGTGATATTTTTACGGATGCTCCTGTAGGCCTTACGGATGCATTTTTTGAATCTTTTGACCCAGCTCAAGGTGCAAATCCAGAAGGCTTTGGCACCGATAATAACGTAGCTTATGCAGGTAGCAGTTCAATCAGAATAGATGTTCCAATACCTACTGACCCAAATGGTGGTTACATTGGTGGTATTTTTAGAGATCGTGGGAATGGTAGAAATTTGACAGGCTATGATGCACTAACATTTTGGGTAAAAGGCTCAACTACTGCAAGCATCGGAACCGTTGGTTTCGGTGTGGATTTTGCCGAAAATAAGTACGCTGTACTTGCAGAAAATATACAACTTTCAACTGATTGGAGAAAAGTAGTAATTCCAATTCCAGATCCTTCTAAACTAACACAAGAGAGAGGAATGTTTTTATTTTCTGCAGGAACCGAAGATACTAATGGTGTCGGTTACACATTTTGGATTGATGAATTGCGTTTTGAAAAATTGGGGACGATAGCACTTTTGACCCCTTTCATATTAAACAGTCAAAACCTTACTTTGAACACATATACAGGAGCAACTCAAACTATTAACGGCCTAGGAGCCACTTTCAATTTGGATAATGGTCAAAATATATCAGTAAATGCTGCTTCGGGATACTTCAATTTTATTTCATCACAAATTAATGTGGCAAGCGTAAATGAAGACGGTATCGTAAACGTTGTGGGAGCGGCAGGTACTACTATCATCTCAGCCGTTTTAGATAATACCCTAGCTCAAGGTTCTTTAACTATAACATCAAATGGCACTTTCCCGCAATCACCAACTCCAATTCACCCTGCTACAAATGTTCTATCTGTTTTTAGTAATGCTTATAACAACGTAGTTTCTCCAAATTTTACACCAGGTTTCGGTGGTTCAACAACTACTACAAGTATAGATTCTTTTAATGGAAATCAAATCGCATCGTATACAAACAACAATTTTACAGGTATTATGTTTGATGACACACCAATCAACGGTGCTGCGATGACTTTTATGCATGTAGATGTTTTTGTCCCAAACGCATCTACTTCGGTGGAATTTCAAATTAGAGATATTGGTCCCAATCAAATACTTGAAACAAATGTATTTAATGGCAATCCAATTGGTGACGATAAAGACAAGAGATTAACTATCAGCGGACTCACACCCGGCCAATGGAATTCCATCAATATACCATTAAATGCAGGTATTGCCACACAAAAAAATAATTTAGGAGCTATTATTTTAGTAGGTGGGCCTAATTTTATTTTGGATAATATTTATTTTTATTTTCCTTAATTTCTTGCTTTTGATTTAAAGACATTAAACACAATTAGCCATTAAAATTTTAAAAATTAATTAAATAAAATATATGAAAAAAATAAGTCATAAACTATTAATATTAACCCTATCTATTTTAGTTTTTTTAGGTTTAATTATAACTGTAGCATCTTGCAGTGAAGATTCTACACAAACAGTCACTACCAAGTTCAATTTGGTTATGGCAGATGAGTTCGACGTTGATGGTGAACCAAACCCAGCAAACTGGACTTTTGATATAGGTCGAGGTCCTTTAGGAGAAGGATGGGGTAACAACGAGTTGCAGTATTACACTGATAGACCTGAAAATGCTATAGTGCAAAATGGTTATTTGATCATTACTGCTAAACAAGAGTCTTTTTCGGGTGCTAGCTACACTTCTGCCCGATTAAAAACCCGCAACAAAATTGAACAAAAATACGGACGCTTTGAAGCCCGTATCAAGTTACCTCAAGGAAAAGGATTATTCCCTGCCTTTTGGATGTTGGGTAGCAATTACTGCGAATCGCCAGCTTTTGATGCGAATGGCAATGTATTTTGCGACAGTTCAAGTCCAGACTATGAAGCAGGAAATGTACTTTGGCCACAATGTGGCGAAATTGACATTATGGAATATCTTGGAAATAAACCTACTGAAATTTTTGGTACGATACACGGACCAGGTTTTGCAGGAGGCAATAGTATTTCTAAAAAATATAATTTATCCAATGATAGATTTGATACAGACTTCCACATATTTGGAATTGAGTGGACTGAAAATCATATCAATTGGTATGTAGACAATGTTTTGTATAATCAAATTACCAGAAGTGATGTTGAAGAAAAAGGCGGTGAATGGGTTTTTGATAATTCATTTTTTATGCTTTTAAATTTGGCCGTTGGTGGAAATTTGCCGGGAAGTCCAGATGCTAACACATCTTTCCCTCAAAGAATGATAGTAGATTATGTTAGGGTATATCAATAAAATAAATATAAAATCATGACTAAATCAATAAAATTTTTAAGCTTACTATCTGTTTTAATAAGCTTTGCTGCATGTGAATTTGAAGATGAAGAAAATGCTATCGTTATTGGCGAGATAGATGCTCAATACACCTTCATCAAAGAAGTAGAAGCGGGAAAAGTTACTTTTATAAATACTTCCCAAAATGCTGATAGTTTCTTATGGGAATTCGGCGATGGCACAACTTCTACGATTAAAGACCCTGTAAAAACTTTTACAGAAACTGGTGAATATATGGTAAAACTTACCGCAACCAACAATACAACGGGGCAAACAGATTCATATAGTAGTAATGTATCGATATTTGTTTTTCAAGGCGGACTTGTAAATAATGGTAATTTTGAAAGTGGTACTACACCCTGGACTTTTGGCGTGGCAACTGCAATAGCACCGTCACTTTTAGTAACAGCAAGCGGAAATACCTATTTTTCAATTAATGTTGCAGCAGCAGGCAACCCTTTTGATGTAAATCTGTCACAAATTGGAATCAACATGACGCAAGGGACAACTTATCGATTAACATTTGACGCTTGGTCCAACGTAAATAGAAGTATGATTGTTGGAATAGGTTTAAGCGGAGCCCCATGGACAAATCAGTCAATAGCTCAGAATTTAACAACTGCTGTACAAAGTTATAGTGTTGATTTAGTTGCTAATTTTACTAATGCAAATGCAAGAGTTATTTTTGATATGGGTGCTGCCGTTGGACGCGTAAATATTGATAATGTAACGCTAAACGTGGTTCCATAATCTAAGTTTTAACAATAAGAGAAAACCAAATTTTCATTATAAGAATAATTTACATCTATAAATTTTACAATTATTTTAAAGTAAAAATTAATTAAATTAAAAGAGATACTTCTAACCAAAATTTTTTATGCAACTAGTTGAAATAGAAGGCGAAAATTTTTATAAAATAGAAAACCACGACAAAATGCGTCCCTTTTTTATGAGCATTGTAAGTGATTCTAATCATTGGCTATTTATTTCGAGTAATGGTGGACTTACAGCTGGTAGAAAAAATGCAGAATATGCTCTATTTCCTTATTATACCGACGATAAAATTACTGAGTTTGCAGACATAACGGGAAGCAAATCTATTTTTCAAATACAATTAGAAAACCAGTGTTACATTTGGGAACCTTTCTCTGAACGATTCAACGATAAGTACAAAATAAGTAGAAATCTATACAAAAATACCTACGGAAATACAATCATTTTTGAAGAAATCCTTCACGATTTCCAGCTTGTTTTTAGATATCAATGGTCAAATAGCAATGTGTATGGTTTTGTAAAAAAGTCAGAATTATTTAATAATTCAGAAAAAAACTATTCAATAACTCTTTTAGATGGGATACAAAACATTTTACCTCAAGGTGTTAGTAGTGACCTGCAAGCAACAACTAGCAATCTAGTTGATGCTTACAAAAGAAGCGAGCTACACGCTCAAAGTGGCGTGGGTATTTTTGCATTAAGTGCCATTATCGTAGACAAAGCCGAACCTAGTGAAGCCTTAAAAGCCAATATTGCCTGGTCAATAGGAATTGAAAACCCAACTTATTTGGTTTCTTCAAAACAATTAGGTGCTTTCAGAAATCAACAAAAAATTACACAAGAAGAAGATATCAAAGGTGAAAAAGGTGCCTATTTTGTTTCAACCGATTTAATTTTAGAAAAAAAATCCTCTAAAAGTTGGAAAATCATTGCTAATGTCAATCAAAATCAAGCACAAGTAATTGAATTGGCTGAGGCTATTTGTCATGATAAAACGCTGGAAAATAAAGTGATTGAAGATGTAAATCTCGGAACTAAAAACCTTATTGCATTAAATGCTACAGCCGATGGCCTGCAGTTTACCGCAGATTCCAGAAAAGATTCCCGTCATTTTTCAAATGTGTTGTTCAACATCATGCGTGGGGGTATTTTTGACAACAATTATCAAATAGAGAAAAAAGATTTTTCCAAATATCTTTCAAAAGCTAATAAGCTGATTTTTGAAAAAAACAGTGCATTTATTAGCACTTTACCAGAAAATTTTGACTACTCACATCTTCAAGCAATTGCAAATAAAAGTAACGATGCCGATTTAATAAGACTTTGTACAGAATATTTGCCTTTAAAATTCAGCAGAAGACACGGCGACCCGAGTCGTCCATGGAATAAGTTTTCCATCAATACCCGCAGTGAAGTAGATGGTTCAAAAATATTAGATTATGAAGGAAACTGGAGAGATATATTCCAGAATTGGGAAGCACTAGCCTACTCCTATCCTGAATATATCGATGGAATGATTCATAAGTTTTTAAATGCTTCTACTTTTGATGGTTATAACCCCTATCGGGTTACTAAAGATGGATTTGATTGGGAAACTATCGAACCAGACAATCCGTGGTCATATATTGGATATTGGGGCGATCATCAGATTATCTACTTACTGAAATTTTTAGAATTCATCGAAAAATACCAACCCGGTAAGTTGAATTCCTATTTTGACAAAGATTATTTTGTTTATGCCGCGGTGCCTTACACCATAAAATCCTATCAAGAGATTTTACAAAATCCAAAAGATACCATTCTATTTAATCACGAATGGGATACTAAAATCAATAAACGCAGAAATGTAAATGGTGCAGATGGTGCACTACTGCGAGACAATAACGATGAAATATATCATGTTAATTTAATCGAAAAAATTCTTGCCACCGTTTTGGCAAAAATGTCCAACTTTATTCCCGAAGCCGGTATTTGGATGAACACACAACGTCCGGAATGGAACGATGCCAACAATGCCTTAGTTGGTAACGGAGTTTCAATGGTTACTCTATATTACTTAAGAAGATTTTTAAAGTTTTTTGAACAATTACTAGAAAATTCTAATCAGGAAACCATCAAAATCTCCAATGAAATGGTTGAATTTTATCATGCCATTAGAGAAAACCTTACTGCTTTTCAACCATTACTTTCGCAACCTATTAATAATCAAGACAGAAAAAAAATACTCGATGCATTGGGCAAAGCCGCATCAGATTATCGTATTCAAATTTACAATAGTGGATTTTGGGGTAAAAAACGAACCCATTCCATGGCCGGTTTAAAACAATTTGTAGCTGTGAGCTTAAATTTCATTGACCATTCGATTAAAGCCAATCAAAGAACAGATAAATTGTACCACGCGTACAATTTAATGTCGGTTGAAAAGGATGGTGTCACCATTTCTTATTTACCCGAAATGCTTGAAGGTCAAGTAGCCGTTTTAAGTTCCGGATTTATAAACGGACAAAAATCACTGGAGGTTTTAGATGCGTTAAGAAAAAGTGCACTTTACAGACCGGATCAAAACAGTTATATTCTCTACGCAAACAAAGAACTTCCCAAGTTTTTAGAGAAAAATACAATCCCAAAAGATAAAGTTGAAAAATCTGATTTGCTCAACAAACTTTTACAAAACCATAATTTTCAATTAGTCAACAAGGACATCAAAGGAGGTTATCACTTTAATGGTAATTTCCACAACGCAAATGATGTAAAAGATGCTTTGGATGAATTAGGACAAAATCCGGAATACAAAGATTTAGTTGCTAAAGAATCTAAAAATGTCTTGCAAATATTTGAAGATGTTTTTAATCATAAAGCATTTACAGGGCGTTCCGGGACATTTTATGGCTACGAAGGTTTAGGCTCCATTTATTGGCACATGGTTTCGAAATTGCATGTTGCCGTTTCAGAAATGTGCGAATCTGCAATCAACAACCATGAAAAAGCGGAGGTAATTGACTCGCTTGCTTTGCATTTCAATGAAATTGGAGAGGGTATTGGCGTACACAAATCGCCTCAAGTTTATGGAGCTTTTTCCACCGATCCCTATTCACATACACCATTCAATAAAGGAGCTCAACAGCCCGGAATGACAGGTCAAGTTAAAGAAGACATCCTGACAAGAATTTCTGAACTTGGTGTTAAGATGAAAGAAGGAAGATTGAGATTCCAACCTACATTATTGCAAAAGAAAGAGTTTTTATCGCAGCCTACTGAAGCCACTTTTACTTTGGTTGACGGAACTGAGAAAACAATTACTATTGAGAAAAACAGTCTTGCTTTTACAGTTTGTCAAGTGCCAATTGTTTACAAAACAGCTAATTCAAATACCTTGCTCCTATTTTTCAAAAATGGAACAGAAGAGACCATTCCAGCTTTAGAATTAGATGCAGAGAACAGCAAAAAAATATTCGATAGAACCGGAGAAATTATAACTGTAAAGGTTTCCTTAAACGAAAGCACCTTAAGATAATGAAAAAATTGATTTACATAGTATTCCTTATGGTTATATCATGTAATCAAAAATACTCTAGAAATTTAGCTCCAAATGAAATTACAGCCGAAATGATTTTAGGAAATAACAACTATCAAGCCATCTGTTATGGAGGTTATCGAACCAACACTCGGGAAGTGCAACCCACAATAGACGAAATAATAGAAGATTTAAAAATTCTAGCTGCTATAAACATAAAAGTACTGCGAACTTACAATGTACATTATGAAGAAGTTTCTAACCTTTTAAAAGCGATTAGTAAATTAAAAAAAGAGGATCCAAAATTCGAAATGTACGTCATGTTGGGAGCTTGGATTGACTGCAAAAATGCTTGGACAGAGCTTCCTCCTATTCACAATGAAGAGAGTAGCCGCAACGCCATTGAAATTGAAGAAGCTGTGCGACTAACCAATCAATATCCTGATATAATTAAAATCATTGCAGTAGGAAACGAAGCCATGGTAAAATGGGCCACCAGTTATTACGTTACGCCAACTATCATTTTAAAATGGGTAAATCATTTACAAGATTTAAAAAAACAGCACAAACTGCCTAAAAGTGTTTGGATCACCAGTTCTGATAATTTTGCCTCTTGGGGAGGTGGAGATGCCGAATACCACGTTGAAGAATTGAATCAATTGATAAAAGCCGTGGACTATATTTCAATGCACACCTATCCGATGCATGATACCCATTACCATCCGGTTTTTTGGGGAATTAAAGAAAATGAACAGAAATTATCCGAAAAAGAAAAGATTGATGCTGCAATGTTGAGATCCAGAGATTATACCATCAATCAATATGAAAGCGTTGTGAAATACATGAAATCCATCGGTGTGAATAAACCAGTACATATTGGCGAAACAGGTTGGGCTACACAATCAAATGAACATTATGGAACCGATGGTTCAAAGGCAACCGATGAATACAAATCGGCTCAGTTTTATAATTTAATGAGAGAATGGACCACTAAGGAAAAAATTTCGTGTTTCTATTTTGAAGCTTTTGACGAAAATTGGAAAGACAAAGCCAATCCGCTTGGTTCAGAAAATCATTTTGGATTGATTAATTTAAAATCAGAAGCTAAATACGTGCTTTGGAATGAAGTAGACAAAGGGACTTTTAAAGGTTTAACCAGAAACGGAAAACCTATCACTAAAACTTACAAAGGTGATACTAAGGCTCTGTGGTTGGATGTAAAAACACCAACATCCATTTTAAAAAACTAAGAAATGAAAAAGCATAAAAACATTTCCACTCGTTTTAAATTTTTAACCTTTTGGTTAATCATCTCATTTTTTATGACAAATTGTGCTACTACAAAAGAGTTAGAAATAGAGGTTTATGAAACTTCCGAAGCAGGAAATTCATTAACCAAAGTGACTGAGTTTTCAGAAAATGAAAATCCAATTATTATCAACATCAATCCAGAAGAAAAATTTCAAACAATCACTGGTTTTGGCGGCTCATTTACAGAAGCTTCTGCATCGTTACTAAATCGATTGAGTAAGGAAAACCGAATAAAAATCCTTGATGCCTATTTTAGTGAAAACGGTGCCAATTATTCTTTAACCCGAACACATATCGCCTCATGTGATTTTTCTTTAAGCAATTACACGTATGCTAAAGTTGAAAATGACTTAACATTAGAAAATTTTACAATTGAAGATGATAAAGAAGACCTAATTCCGATGATTTTAGAGGCAAAAGCTATTTCTAAAGAAGGCTTTAAGATAATCGCTTCTCCTTGGACAGCTCCACCTTGGATGAAAGACAATAAAGCTTATATTGGTGGTAAATTATTGCCTGAATTTAATGATACCTTTTCTTTATACTTTTCAAAATATTTAGATGCGTATAAAAAAGAAGGTATTGCTATTTGGGGTGTGACGGTAATCAATGAACCTCACGGAAACGGAAATAATTGGGAAAGCACCCATTTTTCATCTGAAGAAATGACGTTGCTTGTGCAAAATCATCTCGGACCAAAATTGGAAAAAGACGGCTGGGGCGATGTAAAAATTTTTGGTTACGACCAAAACAGAGCCGGATTACCGGAATGGGTAGATGCCATGTATAAAAATGAAGCAACATCAAAATACTTTGCCGGAACCGCCATTCACTGGTATGAAAGCACCTACGATTATTTTCCGGAGGCTTTGCAATATGCTCACAAAAAAGCTCCCAACAAATACCTAATTGAAACGGAAGGTTGTGTTGATTCTGAAATTCCACATTGGCAGGACGATGCTTGGTATTGGAAAAAAGAAGCAACCGACTGGGGTTGGGATTGGGCAAGTGAAAAAGAAAAACATTTACATCCAAAATATGCACCCGTCAATCGCTATGCGACTGATATTATAGGCTGTTTGAATAATTGGGTCGATGGTTGGATTGACTGGAACATGGTTTTAGACCGTCAAGGTGGACCCAATTGGTTTAAAAATTGGTGTGTAGCACCTGTTATTGTTGACCCAGAAAAAGATGAAGTATATTTCACACCATTATATTACGTGATGGCTCATTTTAGTAAATTCATGCGTCCAGGAGCTGTAAAAATTGGTTGTACTATCAGCAATAAAGAACTAATGGCAACAGCCGTAAAAAATCCGGATGGATCTATTGTGATTGCGATTTTCAATCCATCTGAGCAAAGTTATTCCATTGAAATAAAGTTAAATAAAAATAATACAAACATCACAATTCCAGCAAAGGCACTTCAAACAGTTGTAATTAAATAAATAATAAACTATGCAAAATAAAGTACCATTTGGTCAAAAACTAGCATTTGGTCTTGGTATGCTTGCCAATCAATTGTTTCCTGCAATGCTAGGAATTTTTATTGTTATTTTAATAGATAAACTAGGATTTCCAGGCTGGATGCTTAGTGCAATTTATTTTGTCCCCAAACTATTTGATGCAATTACAGATCCCATTATGGGTTTTATTACAGATAATACTAAATCTAAATGGGGTCGAAGAAGACAATATGTAATTATTGGTGCTTTAATTACTGGTATTTCATTTGCGTTTATGTGGCAATTGTATGCAGATGATTCTGTAAATTATAACTTTTACTATTTTATGGTTGTTTCCTTAGTTTTCTATTTAGGGATAACAATATTTAGCGTTCCATTTGTAGCGATGGGTTATGAAATGAGCGATGACTTTCATGAAAGAACCAGTATTATGGCAACCTCTCAATTAATTGGTCAATTAGCTTGGGTTTTTGCTCCTTGGTTGTGGGTAATTATGTATGATGTTTCATTCTTTCCATCAGCAGAAGAAGCGACAAGAACATTGGCTGTTTATGCAGCTATATTTTGTACTTTTTTAGCAATAATTCCAGGTATCTTTATAAAAAGTAAGTCTACCTTAAATGAAAATTACGAACCTTTAAATCTAAAAAACGCCAGTCGAAGCTTTGACTTGATTATCCAAGGTTTTAAAGAGGCTTCAAGAATAGTTCCATTCAGAAAATTATGTATTGCTACTTTTTTCATTTTTAATGCCTTTAATACGACCGCCGGATTTTCATTTTTTATAATTAAATATTATTTGTTCAATGGCGATGGACAAGGAATTTGGCCTACTCTATTCGGATGTGTAGGGGCATTATTTACTACTTTCTTAATTATCCCAATAGTTGCCAAAATGTCAAGAGTAATGGGGAAAAAGAAAGCATTTATTTGGTCTCAAAGTATATCGATTATAGGTTACGTTTCGTTACTATTCTTATTTGTACCCGGCAAACCCTATTTGTTTTTATTTGCACTGCCTTTTATTTCTTTTGGTATTGGAAGTTTATTTACGCTAATGATGTCTATGACTTCTGACGTCATTGATATTGACGAATTAAATACCGGAAAAAGAAGAGAAGGGATATTTGGAGCTATTTATTGGTGGATGGTTAAATTTGGTTTAGCAATTGCCGGCCTTTTGAGTGGTTTAATTTTATCGTTTATAGATTTTAAATCGGGTGCACCAACTCAAACGTATGAAACAATGTTTGAGTTAAGGTTATTCTTTTCTGCTATTCCAATGATTGGAACTTTAATTGCCATTTGGGTCATGAGAGATTATGATGTTAACGAAGAAAAAGCAAGAGAAATAAGTACAGAATTAGCAAATAGAAAAGCACTAAAAAATGCTGAGTCATCATCTTATTTACCAGGAAAACTAAAGTCATTGTTGAAAAATAGTGCGATGATCACTGAAGATTTAAGTGTAAAAAGCGAATCAGAATTAAAAACACGCTATACAGAAATATTAACCAATGGATTACACGGACTTTGTTTTAGTCCTTATGCAGAAGGTCAGCAAGCCGGAGATATTCTATCAGCAGATCAAATAAAAAGAAGATTAAATATTATTGCTCCATACACTAAATGGATTCGTTCTTTTTCTTGTACAGAAGGCAATGAATTAATACCAGAAATTGCTCATCAAAAAGGATTAAAAACTGTAGTTGGAGCCTGGATTAGCGACGATAAAGTTAGAAATGAAAAAGAAATTGAGACATTAATCAAATTAGCAAAAGCAGGTTTGGTTGATATAGCAGCTGTAGGTAACGAAGTGTTACACCGTAACGAAATATCCGAGCAAGAACTTATTCAATATATTAAAAAAGTAAAAGAAGCCTTGCCAACTATCCCTATTGGATATGTTGATGCTTATTACCAGTTCTTGGACAGACCTAATTTAGTTTCAATTTGTGATGTGCTTTTGGTAAATTTTTATCCTTTTTGGGA
>NZ_JBILTE010000195.1:0-4704 GCF_044371705.1 Flavobacterium sp.
GCGGAAATGTTGAAACACGGACTCATTTTTGACCAAAAATACTGGGAAAAACTGCAGCATTTAAGTCAGCTGACTACCGAAGATTTGGAGCAACTGATTTATGAATCGATTGTGATAAAAAATGCAATTGTTTTGCAAGACCCAACTGAAAACGGTATTCGAAAAGCACTAAATTTCGGGCACACATTGGGTCATGCCATTGAAAGTTATTTTCTAGAAGACAAAACAAAAAAAACCTTGCTTCATGGTGAAGCAATTGCCATTGGAATGATTTTGGAAAGTTATCTTTCGCTACAAAAAAGGTTCATCAAACCCGAAGAATACTTACAAATAAAAGCAACCCTACAATCATTGTATCCGATTGTTAGATTTACCGAAAATGATATCAAAAACGTGATGGAATTATTGATTCACGACAAAAAAAATGAACACGGAACCGTTCAATACGCATTATTGAATGGTATCGGAGGCACTAAAATTAATCAATTAATTGAAGATGAGTGGATTATCAGGTCATTTGTAGACTATCAATCATAATATTTTTTTAATACAAAGCCTTGTATTTGGTTTATAATATTTTTTACATTTGTTGCAATGAACAGAAACTCAAATAGTCAAAAACCGACTTCGGAAATTTTCGGAACTTCACAAACTTTTCAACGATTTTTGAAAAACTTAGAAGCACATGAAAGTATCGTAACTTTTGAAAGTTTTGAGTTTTCTAGATTGTATCACGAAAAACTGCAAATCATTTTTGCGAATATCAGGGTTTGAAATATAGATGAGTAGTTATTTTTCCTATCTTTAATCTATATATCTGACAACTAAATGAACACAAAATATTTCGACCTGATCAACCAAACCTTTTACTTCCCTCAGGAAGAATTCACTTTAAATAAAGACAACCTCCAGTTTCACAACATCGATTTGATGAAAATTGTGGAGCAATATGGCACACCGCTTAAATTCACTTATTTACCTCAAATTTCCAGCAACATCAACCGTGCAAAAGGTTGGTTTAGAAAAGCGATGGAAAAAAACAAGTACGATGCCAAATATTACTATTGTTATTGCACCAAGAGTTCGCACTTTAGTTTTATTATGAATGAAGCGTTTAAGAACAATATTCACATTGAAACTTCTTCTGCTTTTGACATTAATATCGTTGAGAATTTGATGGCTGAAGGCAAAATCAATAAAAATACGTATGTAATTTGTAACGGTTTTAAAAGAGAACAGTACATTGATAACATTGCCGGCTTGATTAATAAGGGCCATAATAAAACCATTCCGATTATTGATAATTATGAAGAATTGGATTTACTACAGGAGAAAATCGACGGTAAATTCAAAATCGGTATCCGTATTGCAGCCGAAGAAGAGCCAAAGTTCGAGTTTTATACCTCTCGTTTAGGCATTGGTTATAAAAATATCCTTCCTTTTTACAGAAAACAAATTGAAGAAAATAAAAAAGTAGAACTGAAAATGCTTCACTTTTTTATCAACACCGGAATCCGCGATACAGCCTACTACTGGAATGAACTTCTAAAATGTATGAAAGTTTATGTGGCTTTGAAAAAAGAATGTCCCACACTCGACAGTTTGAACATTGGCGGTGGATTCCCGATTAAAAACTCCCTGGCTTTTGAATATGATTACCAATACATGATTGATGAAATTATCAATCAAATCAAAATATCCTGTGAAGAAGCGGAGGTAGATGTCCCTAATATTTTTACCGAATTTGGTTCTTTTACCGTTGGCGAAAGTGGTGGAGCAATTTACCAAGTATTGTATCAAAAGCAACAAAACGATCGAGAAAAGTGGAACATGATTGATTCATCGTTCATTACTACTTTACCTGACACTTGGGCCATAAACAAACGTTTTGTGATGTTGGCCATCAACCGATGGAATGATACTTACGAACGCGTATTGCTAGGCGGCTTGACGTGCGACAGCGACGATTATTACAACTCGGAACAAAATATGAATGCGGTTTATTTACCAAAATACAACAAAGAAAAACCGTTGTATATTGGTTTCTTTAACACCGGAGCCTACCAGGAAACGATTGGAGGTTTTGGAGGATTGCACCACTGTTTGATTCCGCAACCCAAACATATCCTAATCGATCGTGATGAAAACGGAATTTTAGCCACCGAAGTGTTCTCTGAACAGCAAAGTGCCGAAGACGTTTTATCTATTTTAGGGTACGACAAAAAATAGTTATTTTGCAAAAAAAAAGAATTTGTCTTTTCAGAAAAATAGTTTTTCTTTGAGCCGATATTTATAGTATATTATTTAAGAAACAAAAAATGAGTAAAGGACCTATCAGTCAATTTATTGAGAAAAATTATCTTCATTTCAATGCCGCTGCATTGGTTGATGCTGCCAAAGGATATGAGCAACATCTCCTTGAAAACGGCAAAATGATGATTACGCTTGCCGGTGCAATGAGTACTGCTGAGCTTGGAAAATCGTTAGCAGAAATGATCAGACAAGACAAGGTACACATCATTTCATGTACGGGAGCTAACTTGGAAGAAGATATCATGAATTTGGTCGCTCATAATTCCTATAAAAGAGTTCCCAATTACCGCGATTTGAGTCCGCAGGAAGAATGGGATTTACTAGAGAATCATTACAATAGAGTTACAGACACTTGTATTCCAGAAGAAGAAGCCTTCCGAAGATTACAATCACATTTATTTGATATTTGGAACAATGCCGATTCAAAAGGAGAACGTTATTTCCCGCATGAATTTATGTACCAAATGATTAATTCAGGTGTTTTAAAACAATACTACGAAATTGACCCGAAAGATTCATGGATGGTTGCTGCGGCTGAGAAAAATTTACCAATTGTAGTTCCCGGATGGGAAGACAGCACGATGGGGAACATTTTTGCCTCATACTGCATCAAAGGTGAGTTCAAACCTACTACCATGAAAAGCGGTATTGAATACATGATGTGGTTGGCCGATTGGTACCCGAAAAATTCAACCGGAAAAGGTGTGGGTTTCTTCCAAATTGGAGGAGGTATTGCCGGAGATTTTCCTATTTGTGTGGTGCCGATGTTGTATCAGGATATGGAAATGCATGATGTGCCATTTTGGAGTTACTTCTGCCAGATTTCTGATTCAACTACCAGTTACGGTTCCTATTCCGGAGCAGTTCCTAATGAAAAAATTACTTGGGGTAAATTAGACATTCACACGCCTAAATTTATTATTGAATCGGATGCTACGATTGTTGCACCATTAATTTTTGCTTACTTACTTGATTTATAATTGATTTTTTTATGAGAAGAATTATTGTTGATTATGCCAAACTGACGAATGATATCTTGTCTATGCTTGTGGAAAAATTTCCGGAAGGCTATGAAGATTCTGATATTATTCGCTTTAGAAATGCCCAAAATGAACTTATTGAAGCGGTGGAAGTTCGCACCGAAGACACTATTTATTTAGTAAAAGTGAGTAAAAAACTGGCTACACGAATTGAAAATTTTGAAGACGATGAAGATATCGACGTAGAAGTGGAAACAATTGCACCGGTAAAAGGTTTGGATTTAGACGATGATATTGATGAAGTAGATGTAGATGAAGACGATGACGATGCCCCTTCTGATGACGACACAGAAATAGATTTATTAAAAGATGCCGGAGGTTCAGACGACGACGAGGATGATGAAGATGATACCGACGAACCATCGAATGAAGATGATGAAGACGAAGATTATTAAAAATAGAAGGAGCTCAATTGAGCTCCTTTTTTATTGTATTTTAAATTGAATACAATCTACAAATGTTTTTTTACAATCGCTCTCATTTTTAAATAGTTTTCAGGAGTTAAGACGCCTAGCGTACTTTTTCTATAGTCTTTTGTGTTTCTTGTAACTATACAATCGATTGTGTCATTTATTTCTGCTGCATAATTTTGCAATGCATCTTCAAAATCTTTGAATTCTGAATGTAGTGCCTGAAGTATGGATTCTTTATTAATAACCAGTATTTCAGTGAATGAAACTAACATTTTCAATTTTTCAATAACCTTTTCGTGTGTAGCCGATTGACGCAAAAGATAATAAACATTACTGAGAATAACAGGCGTGATATAGCCTGTAATTTCTTTTGATTCGCACAAGGATAAAATCTGAGCAGCATTTTCCGAAAACGGTTCTCTATCAAAAAAGAAATCTAAAATAACATCGGAATCCAGTAAAACTTTTGACATTGCTTATAAATGTTTTTCAGATAAAGCTTTTGTTAATTCCTTTTTATAATCAAAATTTTTAGGTGTACTAAATGAACCTTTTAATGATTTTACCATCGGCGTTAATTCAATGGGATTTGAATTGGGCTGATTTGTTAAAACTTTTAAATAATTTTCAATTATATCAGATAAACTGCGGTCTTTATCCTTTGCATACTTTTTAGCTTTTGCAATTACGGACTCTTCAATAGTTAAAGTAAGTTTTGTGTTCATGATACATATAATTAAAAGATATACGAATTTAAAAAAAATATTTTGCACGTGCAAATTATATTTAAATCACACGTGTAATATACTGCTTTAAAATAGTACTAACAAAGAGTAAAATCAGCACAAATACCTCTCTAAAATAACGTTAACATGATGTTTCTGATGACCCAAAATAATACAACCAATCGCACGTACTGAAACCGGTTTTTCGGAAGC
>NZ_JBILTE010000196.1:0-4681 GCF_044371705.1 Flavobacterium sp.
TATTTTGACCTTTCAAAGGAGGTAAAATTTCAAAAGAGAATAAGGGTTTGCCGTTGGCGTTTTCGATATGTTGGGTTACTTTCATGTTGTAAGTTTCAGGTTTCAGGTTTCAAGTTTCAGGTTGATTGAGCAACTTGAAACTTGAAACCTGGAACAAATTATTTAATCTGCTATATTCGGCGAAAGCCATTTCATCGCCATTTCTACACTAATATTTCTTCGTTTTGCGTAATCTTCTACTTGGTCTTTTTTGATTTTTCCTAATCCGAAATATTTGCTTTCCGGATGAGCAAAATAATAGCCTGAAACCGATGATGCGGGCCACATGGCCATACTTTCGGTCAGTTTTACACCTATTTTTTCTTCTACATTTAATAGTTTCCAAATGGTTGGTTTTTCCAAATGATCCGGACATGCAGGATAGCCCGGAGCCGGACGAATTCCGCTGTAATTTTCTTTGATTAACTCTTCATTTGATAATGTCTCATCAGAAGCATAACCCCAAATTTCTTTGCGGACTTTTAGGTGTAAATATTCTGCAAAAGCCTCAGCTAATCGGTCTGCTAGTGCTTTTAATAAAATGGAATTATAATCGTCTAATTGTTTTTCAAATGCTGCTGCTTTTTCATCCACGCCAAATCCGGTTGTGACACAAAAACAGCCGATGTAATCTTGGATTTCAGACTCCTTCGGGGCGATGAAATCGGCAAGAGCAATATTTGGTACACCAGCGGTTTTCAAACTTTGTTGGCGTAAAGTAAGAAGATGGAAGATGGAAGATGGAAGACTAGCTTCTATATCATCATCATTAATTGAATTCGCGGGAAAAATTCCTAGAATTCCTTTAGCGGTAAGCCATTTTTCATTGACGATTTGTTCCAACATTTTTTGAGCATCTGCAAATAAATGAGTAGCTTGTTCTCCAACCACTTCATCAGTTAGAATAGCGGGATATTTTCCGAATAATTCCCAGGATTGAAAAAAGGGCGTCCAATCGATGAAATCAACTAATTCGGACAAATCAACTTCAACAATTTTAGTTCCGATTAAATTGGGTTTTGTTGGATGATAATTTTCCCAATCCAATTGTAATTTATTTTTTCTTGCTTCAGTAATTGATAAGAAATTCTTTTCTCTGCTCCTATTTAAATAACCTTCCCGAAGTTGGTCATACTCCTCGCGAACTGTTTTTGCGTACACTTTTTTTGTTTCCGACTGCAATAAATTTGTAGCAACAGTGACTGCTCGCGAAGCATCATTTACGTGCACAACGGTTTCTTTATATTCCGGTGCAATTTTCACGGCAGTATGAGCACGAGAAGTCGTTGCACCACCAATCATAATTGGAATTTTGATGTTCAACTTGTCCATTTCCTTTGCTAAATAAACCATTTCATCCAACGATGGTGTGATTAATCCACTTAAACCGATGATATCAACGTTTTCACGAATAGCGACTTCGATGATTTTTTCCGGCGGAACCATTACGCCTAAATCGATGATTTCAAAATTGTTGCATGCCAAAACGACCGCAACAATATTTTTACCAATGTCATGCACATCGCCTTTTACCGTTGCCATTAAGACTTTGCCGGCCGAGGATGAAGTTGCTGAATCTTTTTCTTCTTCAATATATGGAAGCAAATAAGCCACCGCTTTTTTCATGACTCGGGCTGATTTTACCACTTGAGGCAAAAACATTTTTCCGCTACCAAATAAATCGCCTACGACATTCATTCCCGTCATTAAATTAATTTCAATGACTTCGATGGCTTTCGAAGCAACTATTCTCGCCTCTTCCACATCAATTTCTATGAATTCATCAATTCCTTTGACTAAAGAATGGGTTAAACGTTCTTGAACAGAGCTATTTCGCCACTCTTGTATTGCTTTTTCATTCACTTTAAAATCTCCCTTATAACTCTCGGCTAAAGCCAAGAGCAATTCAGTGGCATCTTCTTTTCGGTTTAATAAAACATCTTCAACATGTTCTAATAAAATAGGATCAATTTCATCATAAATCTCAAGCATTTCCGGATTCACAATTCCCATCGTCATTCCATTTTGGATAGCGTGATAAAGGAAAGCAGAATGCATCGCTTCACGCACTTTGTCGTTTCCACGAAACGAAAAAGAAACATTGCTTACACCTCCGGAAATATTGGCATACGGTAAATTTTCACGAATCCATTTTGTAGCTCTGAAAAAATCTAATGCGTTTAATTTATGTTCCTCCATTCCGGTTGCAACCGGAAAAATGTTTGGGTCAAAAATGATGTCTTCGGCTGGAAAACCAACTTTATCGACTAAAATATCATAACTTCTTTTGCAGATTTCGATACGTCTTTCGTAGTTATCCGCCTGACCTTTTTCATCAAAAGCCATAACGATGACAGCCGCACCGTATCGCTTGATTAATTTGGCGTGATGAATGAACGTCTCTTCCCCTTCCTTTAACGAAATGGAATTAACGACTCCTTTTCCTTGAACTACTTTCAATCCGGCTTCAATGATTTCCCATTTGGAACTGTCAATCATCACCGGAACTCGAGCGATATCAGGTTCGGCAGCGATTAAATTTAGGAACTTAGTCATGGCATAAACGCCGTCCAACATTCCTTCGTCCATATTGACGTCGATGATTTGAGCTCCTCCTTCTACCTGTTCTCTTGCAATGGAAAGGGCTTCTTCGTACTTTTCTTCTTTGATTAAACGAAGAAACTTTCGTGAACCGGTGACATTTGTTCGTTCGCCCACGTTTACGAAATTCGTTTCAGGAGTTATAATAAGCGGTTCGAGACCGGATAATTTAAGCCCCCTAGCCCCCGAAGGGGGAATTGAAAATGTATTATTTTTATTTATAATTGTTTCAGACATGGCTGTTGAATTGAGGACAAAAATCGTGTTAAAGTTAAGAACAAGTCGCCTTTAAGTAAAGGACAAGTCGCGACTTGTCTCTACGGGTCGCGGTTTATATTCCGAAGCTACTTCGGCGATTAATTTGATGTGTTCAGGAGTTGTACCGCAACAACCGCCAATGATGTTGATTAAATTATCTTGCAAATATTCTCGGATTAATGCCTGCATTTCTTCTGGTGTTTGGTCGTATTGACCAAATGCGTTGGGTAATCCTGCATTGGGATGAGCGGAAATATTTAGCTTCGTATTCATTGCCAAACGCTTTAAATAAGGCTTTAACTGGTCTGCTCCTAACGCACAATTGAAACCAATACTTAACAATGGTATATGCGAAATGGAAATTAAAAAAGCTTCAACGGTTTGACCCGAAAGTGTTCGCCCGGAAGCATCGGTAATTGTTCCGGAAACCATCACCTGAATATCGATATTTCTTTCTTCTTTGACTTCTTCGATAGCGAAAAGTGCTGCTTTGGCATTGAGTGTGTCGAAGATGGTTTCAACCAATAACACATCACAACCACCATCGACAAGAGCTTCAACTTGTTGTTTATAAGCGATACGTAAATCGTCGAAAGTAACGGCACGGAATCCGGGGTCGTTTACGTCCGGACTCATGGATGCCGTTCGGTTGGTTGGGCCGATGGAACCGGCTACAAAACGGGGTCTATCGGTGAATTCGTCGGCAACTTCGCGTGCGATTTTGGCAGATTGGTAATTGAGTTCGTAGACCAACTCTTCCAAATGATAATCGGCCATTCCGATGGTGGTTCCTGAAAAAGTGTTGGTTTCTATGATATCAGCACCTGCTTGCAAATAGGCACGATGAACTGCTTTTACCGCCTCGGGTTGGGTGATGGAAAGTAAATCATTGTTTCCTTTTAATGGATGCGGAAAATCTTTGAAACGTTCGCCTCGAAAATCTTCTTCGGAGAAATTGTTTCGTTGTAACATTGTTCCCATCGCTCCGTCGAGGACGAGGATTCTTTCTTGTATGGCTTTTTCTATTTTTGACATTAATATATTATTTAACCGCAAAGTTCGCAAAGGGTTTTCGCAAAATTCGCTAAGAATTGCTTGTTGCAATGAAGCCATAGCCCCGATAGAAGTGGAAAGCCTTTTGCAGGATTGTTGCATTTTTTCTTGGCAAAAAAGAGCGACCAAAGGGAGCTCATTTTTTGACTTAGAAAAAAGCAACAAGACAAAAAAGCTTGTAACGAATAGCGGGATTAGCTTCTAACTAAAAAATTTATCAGGAAATAGAGGAAATAAACGGGTTATCTGTTCCTTTATTGAGTTGCTGAAACAAAACTGAAACGAGTTCAGTTTAAAGTTCAGCATAAAGAATAGAATTTAGCACCTTCTACAGTTGCAGGGTTGCTAAGCTTTCACAGGGTCTAGTCCCTCCGGCTTTCGTGATAACAATCAGTATGTGTATGAACGGGGCAAATATAATGATAAATTACATATTTTAGAAAATATTTCTATTATTTAATGTTTTGCTGATTTTAAATAATAAAAAAATCTGTAAAAATCTATATTTTTAGATTATTATGTTTTAAATTATTATTTGAATACTTTTATATTGTTGCTTTATTAAAAATAATCAACTCCATTAAGTAAAATACAAAACATGATTATGATTGTAAAATTAAAAAAAAAGTCCGACAATAGCCGGACTTTAATTACTTATAAGGTATACTTTAATTCTTAACAAACTTCGTAGTTCCTGCACCATTATCTGTTTGCACAGAGACAAAATACA
>NZ_JBILTE010000197.1:0-4663 GCF_044371705.1 Flavobacterium sp.
ATCAATTGCCTTTTGAAAATTACCCAATTTAAAATTCATGTCCGCCTGATAATAGGCCATTTTTTCTTTGTATTTCTCCTGATCGTCTACTTTTTCAAAATACTCGTTTGCTTCCTTATAATCGTCGGATTCATACGACATATATCCCAAATAATATTTGGCTTGCGAACCAAATTCTTGGGAGTTTTCTACTTTTTTAAACTGGTTGGAAGCTTCTTTTTTCTTCCCTGCCGAAAAATAGGCATACCCTTTTTGAAAAGTGAATTTTTCGCGTTCGGCTGGTGTTAAATTACTTTCGTCTACTTTCTCAAACCATTGCAACGCCTGTGGATAATTACCTTCGTCAAAATAATAATGAGCCACTTCAATATAAGCTTGGTTCTGTTTGGAACTGGTAGGATAATTTTTCACAAAATCTTCCATCAACACATCGCCGTTTGCCTGATTCAAACGAATGGCACAATTAGCGATATAATAGGCACAATCCGAGAGAATTTCGTAACTCTTTTGATCATCCTGCACTTTTTTAAACAAAATTTGTGCGGATTGGTACTGCTTTTCGTTGTACAATTGAATGGCTCGGTTGTATTCTTCTAAGGGATTGTTGTAAATTTCGGTGCTTTGAGCTTGCATCGACAGATTCATCAAAACTAGAAATAGAGAAAAAATATAGGTTTGGAGTCGCATATTGATTGGGATTTTGGTAAAATTCAAAGTTACGTTTTACTAAAGGCTTAACGGATGAATGAGTGTGTTTATTATAAACAAGGTTTTAAACAATTAGATAGTTGCGGGTTGAAGGTTGCGAGTTGCGGGTTTCAAGTTTCAAGTTTCAAGTTTCAAGTTTCAAATTTCAAGTTTCAAGTTTCAAGTTTCAGGTTTCAGGTTTCAGGTTTCAGGTTTCAGGTTTAACCTTAGTGCCTAAGTACCTCAGTACCTTAGCACCTCTAAAATAAAATTTTGAAAACCCTTCCATAGTTACTACTTTTACCCAACTAAATAATTATTTTATGTCTGAGCCAATTTTACTCTTGAAAAATGTGACCATCACGCAGGAGAACAACATGATTTTACAAAATGTAAATCTGGAAGTTAAACGTGGTGAATTCCTTTATATTATCGGAAAAACGGGTTCAGGTAAAAGTAGTTTGATGAAAACTTTCTATGCCGATTTACCTCTTACGGAAGGCGAAGGACACATTGTTGACTATGATTTAGCCACTTTAATAGAAAGTGACATTCCGTATTTACGCAGAAAAATCGGAATTGTTTTTCAAGATTTTAAATTACTGCCCGATAGAAGTGTATTTGACAACTTGGATTTTGTATTAACCGCAACCGGTTGGAAAGAAAAAGAAGAACGCCAAAATAAAATTGAGGAAGTACTCGACAAAGTGGGTATGAAATCAATGGCGAATAAAATGCCACACCAACTTTCGGGGGGCGAACAGCAACGGGTAGCGATTGCCCGAGCTTTATTAAACGACCCTGAATTGATTTTGGCCGACGAACCTACCGGAAATTTAGACCCTCAAACAAGTGTGGAAGTAATGACTGTATTGAAAAAAATTAACGAAAACGGTAAAACCATCATCATGTGTACACACGATTATGCGTTAATCATGAAATTCCCTTTCAAAACGTTGAAATGTGAAAACAGCACGTTGTTTGAAGTGGTGCAACGAACGGTGTAATGCTTTCCATACTAATTCCAACATATAATTACGACGTACAACCGTTAGTTTTGGAATTGCAAAAACAAGCGGAAGAACTTGGGATTGCTTATGAAATTATCATAGCTGAAGATGACACAATATCTGCATTCAGCCTTGAAAATTTAAAATTGAATGAGTTTAATAACATCAGCTATTCTATAAATCCCGTTAATTTTGGTCGAGCCAAAAACAGAAATGAATTAGTGAAAAAATCAAAATATGATTTACTACTATTTCTCGATGCAGATACTTTTCCTGTTCAAAATGAATTTTTAAAAAACTACTTAGATACTTATAAAAAAATCAACTCAAGTGTAATTTTTGGTGGTTTAAAATACCAAGATAACAAACCTGACCCTAAAAAAATGTTACGTTGGGTTTATGGAAAAAAAAGAGAAGCGATTGGAAGTAATAGTAGAAAAAAAGCACCTTACAAAACAATTTTTATTTCAAATCTTTTAATCGAAAAGAAAGTCTTACAAATGTACCCTTTCGATAATTCTATTGTTTACTATGGATATGAAGATACCGCTTTTTTTAATTCTCTAAAGCAACACCAAATTGCTGTAGAGCACATCGAAAACCCGGTTTATCATTTAGGCCTTGATGACAACAGTATTTATATCCATAAAATTGAAGAGTCGCTAAAGAATTTAAATAACTTACTTGAATTTCAAAAAGTTGATGGATTTGAAGTGAGAATAGTTTCCATTTACAAGACATTAAACAGAATCGGTCTAAGAAAACCGTTTACGTACCTTTATAAATTTTTAAGACCAATACTTCTTAAAAATTTAACAAGTAGTAGACCAAACTTACTAATGTTCGATTTTTATCGTTTGGGTTATTTTTGCTGCTTACCTGATTTAAAAGCCGGAAAATAATTGATGCCATTTTTCCATTACTGCTGATAATTGGTATTTTTGACTACTATGTTGCCCATTTTCTCCAAGCTTTCGTCGTAATTCAGAATCTGCAATTAAATGAATTACTTTTTCAGCGTACGTATTCAAATCAAAAGGTTGGATTAAATAACCATTAAAATTATTTTGAATCAATTCAGCGGGACCGGTTGGACAATCAAAAGCCACACAAGGGAGTTCGCATGCCATTGCTTCCAACAAAACCATTCCAAAACCTTCATGACGCGAAGTCATTAAATAAATGGACGCAGTGGCATAGACCTTTTCAATTTCAAGAGTTGGTTCGTGAAAGACAACATTATTCTGTAAATTTAATTCTTGTGCTAATTCATTTAGTTTTAATGCCGGATTGTAATCACTGTAAATATGAAGCTTCCAATCGGGGTACTTTTGAATGACTCTTTTCCAAATAGGTAGCAGCAAATCATATCCTTTCACAAACTCTTGCCTTCCCACTGTAATAGCTACCTTCGCTTCTAAAGTATTTGATTTCGGGTTTTCAATCCACAAAGGATTGGGAATAATTTGAATATTTTTTACTTTCCATTCATTTGTACTTGCTTGGGTTAAAACGACCATTTCATCTACAAATGATATTGAATAGTTAATGATGCGATTCAAAACAGCATTTTTCAACCGCTGAAAAAGATGTAATTTTTGTTCCACGTCTTCATAAAAACGAAAACCATGTTGTTCAAAAACCATCTTTACTTTACATTTTCTCAGAAAATAGGGCAATAATAAACCTTTCAAACCATTATCAACTATAATCAACACATCCGGTTTTTTGATTTTTATTTCGCTTTTGACCAAGCGAACATAATTCGTTAAATAAAAAGGTCCCCAACCGCCTAACTTTTTGTTGATTTGTTTAATTTTAGAAAAATCGAAAAAGTTTTGAGCAGACTTGGCGTTTGTAGTTAGAATGGTAACATCATATCCATAGTGCTTTTGAAGATAATTGGTTTTAATAGAAAAAACATGTTGCAAGCCACCGGAGCCATCAATTCTTGGGGTGATATATAACAGTTTTTTCATTTTACTTCTTTTGATAGACACCAAAAACCGCATCCGATTCGCCAGTTTTTGTCATATATTGATTTTCTATTTCAATCAATTCAGTCAGTAATTTTTTTGTTGCATCATTAGGCTTTAAAAAATGATGGGCAATTCCTTTAAGCGTCAAATGCAAAAGATTCCATCCTAATTTAGTTTCTTCTACGACAGAAAAATTTTTGTGAATTGCCGTAACCAAGTTAGCCGAATCTGGAGCTTCAGATGGATCTACCACGAACATTCGCAGCAATCCGGGTCGATACACTTTCTTTTTTAATGTCTGTGTATTGTAGAAAATTTTATAATCACTAGGAAGCGTATTTAATAACTCATTGGCTGCTTTTAATTGATGGTTTTTCCATTGTAAACGATTGGGTCCACAATACTCAAAAACAATTAGCAATCCATTTGGTTTTAGTAACGGTTTTACTTCATTAGCCAATAAAAAATCAATCGGTTGAAAGTGATGCAGACTCGAACTGAACAATACCACATCAAAGGAATTTTTCTCAAAATCTAATTTCCGGAAGTCAGCCGGAAAATAGCTGATTTTTAGATTTAAATTTTTTGCTTTTTCAGTCGCTTGCACAATTCTTTCTTCAGCTAAATCCACTCCGATTATTTCAGAAAAGCAATCATATTTTGCAAAATTTCTTTCATGCAAACCTTCACCGCAACCAATAGATAGTAGCCTTAAATTGTTGCTGCTTTTCAGGTATTTTTCAACCACATACTCTTCGTAAAAAGTTTCATGATTTCCCGAAATTTTAAAATTCCATTCTTTTTGAATTTCAGGAATAATCCAAAAATCGGAAGTTGACTGATGATTATCCCACTTGTTGGCAACTCGTTTATTTGAAGAACCAATCCATGAAAAAAGTTTCGTAAAACCTTTTTGTTTGATTTTATGATAGGTATCAATAAAGTCCCCTTTTGAAATTAGTGTGGTTTCAGGTTTCAAAAACATTG
>NZ_JBILTE010000045.1:0-15804 GCF_044371705.1 Flavobacterium sp.
AGTTCATGCCAATTTTATCATAATTAATTTAGGCGAAAAGACAACTGGCGGCTATGCGATTAAGGTAAAAAATATTGAAGAAACCGTTGAATCCATTGTAGTTACTATAGCTGAAGAGGCTCCGACAGGAATGGCTACAACTGTAATGACTTATCCGATGATGGTTATTAAAATAAATTCCAAAAAACCAATCATTTTTAACTAAAAAAAACGTCCCGATTAAGGGACATTTTTGTAAAATATAGTGGTTCTGCTTAGAACTGGTAACGTAAACTTAGTCCGATATCTGAACCGTAATTATCATTTCTGTAATTATTTCCATAGTAAAGTTCAGGTCTAAAATCTAGTGAAATTAAAAGCGGGATGTCAAAATTATATTCAATACCAATATCTCCGGCAACTACAAAGAAAGATCAGTCTTCATAATCTTGGTGATCGTTGTCATTGTTGTCCCAAATTCCACCACCTGCACCTGCACCAACATACCAGTTGAAACGATTTTCAATTTGCCATACCCATTGGTACAAACCAATTATTTTGAACGCATCATTCTTGTCTGTATTTCTTAATCCAAGATCTAATTCTAATCGATTATTGCTTGAGAGTCCACGTTGATACGAGACTTCAAAACCAAAACCATCATTACTTCCTAAACGGACACCTAAAGCATTTTTAGAAATTTCCTGTGCATTGGAACTTAAACTAAATCCCAAAACCATCATACTGATGATTGCTACTTTTTTCATTATAATCAATTGTTAAATTTATATACGAGTAAAAGTAGACTTAAACAGACCTTTCCGCTTTTTAACAACGTTAAACTATGTTAATTGACTGTGTAAGAGCTTAAGAACTCCTCTGAAGTTTGTGTAGCTGATTGTGGGATTGGTAATCCTAATTCCGAAGGGTCTACTGCCAAATTATAACTAATTACGGTATTATTGTAAACCATGCCAATATTTTTCGCATAATACTGCGTAGCTGCTACTACTTCTTGATTGGTTAAAATCGGAATTTGTAATGATATAGTAGTTCCTGGAATCGTTTGTGTAGTTGAAATACTCATCATCAAGCTCATTTTAACTTTTTTCACATCCGAGTACGTTTCATTTTGAGGATTCGGAGTAGTATAAGTAGCTAATGATTCTAAAGCAGTAGCTTTTAGAGTATAGGATACAGTAATCGGTGTTCCTTCTATATTTTCAGAAAAGGTTCCGGTGAATGTTCCTAAAACTTCGTTAGTACTTGCATTTGTTTTAAGAATTGTAAAATCAGTTACTGATAAATCAATGGGCAAATCAAAACCTAAATTAACATCCAAATTACCGGTGAATAAGGTGCTTGAGCCGTCATTTCGCAGTCCATTATTACGTAGTAAAGAAGAATAAAAACCAAAAGGCTCTGCAGTTGTTAGCATTTGCTTGTATGTTTGACCTCCAATAACCACATCGTTACCAACATTTAAATTGTCAGTCCCCGGCAGTTGACCCACTACATCATATTCCCAAGTATTATTTGATGTTAAAGGAAAGTGATTGGTTTGACCGCCTGATTCTCCCGAATCATCGCTTGAACAAGCGTATAAAATTACTGTAAAAGTAAATAGTGCTAAAAATTGTTTTTTCATTTTGATTAAATTTGCAGTTATAATTTCTAACTACAAATAAACGAAATTATTTTTTAGAAAAGATTAATGCGGCTACTAATTGTTCACTGAGTTTGGTTTCAAATTCAAAAAAGTCTTCTTGTATCATTTGGGTGTCTTTATCGTAACGATACAATTTCCATCGTTTTTTATTGTATTCCAATGCTGTTAAATTTTCAACCCAATCACCTGAATTTAAATAAAAAGTAGTTCCTTTTTTGTTGACTTTACGAATCATTTTTGGTTCGTGAATGTGTCCGCAAATTACATAATCATAGCCATTTTCTATGGCTAATTCTGATGCGGTATGTTCAAAATCGGATATGAACTTAACGGCTTCTTTCACGTTTGCTTTGATTCTTTTGGAAAAAGAGTAGGGTTCCTTTCCCATTTTTTGCAGACCCCAATTTACCAATCGATTGGATAAAATCAACAAATCATAGCCCCATCCACCCAATTTGGCTATCCATTTTGAATGTTGCACAGATGCATCAAAAACATCTCCGTGAAAAATCCATGCTTTTTTGTCGTCTAATTCCAAAACAACTTTATCCACTAATTGAATATTTCCAATAGTAGTATCACTAAATTTTCGCAACATTTCATCATGATTGCCGGTAACATAGTATACCTGCGTTCCTTTGGCAGCCATATCAATGATTTTTTTAATCACATTGAGGTGCGATTTTGGAAAGTAAGATTTGCGGAACTGCCAAATATCAATAATGTCTCCATTTAAAACAAGTATTTTTGGTTTAATGGTCGAGAGGTATTGCGTCAGTTCTTTTGCATGACATCCAAAAGTTCCCAAGTGGATATCGGATAAGACAACTACTTCAACTTTTCTTTTTTTCAACATAGTCAACTAGCGTTTGACAAAAAAACAAACTTTATCAACAATCCATTTTACATAAAGGTTAAGTATTACTAGGCGTATATTATATTAGTGTGAATTAATTCGGAAAGAATCCTACGAAACTAAAGCGTTTTCCAGCTAAAAATTCTATTTTTGTTTCAAAGAACTACTACGATGGCCGGAAACAGCTTTGGAACAATTTTTAAATTAACCACTTTTGGCGAATCGCATGGCGAAGCTTTAGGCGGAATTATCGATGGGTGTCCACCCGGAATTACATTGGATTTTGAAGCTATTCAATTGGAAATGGACCGCAGAAAACCGGGTCAGTCAGCCATAGTTACCCAACGAAAAGAAGCGGATGAGGTGCAATTTTTATCAGGTATCTTTGAAGGTATAACCACTGGAACTCCTATTGGTTTTATTATTCCAAATACTAATCAGAAGTCAGCTGACTACTCACAAATAAAAGATACGTACCGACCTAGTCATGCCGATTATGTTTACGAAAAAAAATATGGTATTCGCGATTATCGCGGTGGCGGAAGAAGCTCGGCTCGTGAAACAGCTTGCAGAGTAGTGGCAGGAGCTATCGCGAAGCAAATCCTTTCAACTATTAAAATTAACGCGTTTGTTTCTTCGGTTGGTGAAATTTTTGTTGACAAGCCCTATCAAGAATTAGATTTTACTAAAACAGAATCCAATCCAGTCCGTTGTCCGGATGAAGCCACAGCTTTGAAAATGGAAGAGCACATCAAAGAAATCAGAAAGCAAGGTGATACCGTTGGTGGAACTGTTACGTGCGTAATTCAGAATGTACCCATGGGTTTAGGCGAACCTGTTTTTGATAAACTACATGCGGAATTGGGCAAGGCAATGCTTTCCATCAACGCTGTTAAAGGTTTTGAATACGGCAGCGGATTTTGTGGAGCACTAATGAAAGGTAGCGATCACAATGATTTATATAATGCTGATGGAACAACCCAAAGCAATTTGTCAGGAGGAATTCAAGGTGGCATTTCAAACGGAATGGACATTTATTTCCGAGTAGCTTTTAAACCTGTGGCAACCATCATGCAAAAACAAGAGTCTTTGGATAATCAAGGAAATCTTATAGAATTACAAGGCAAAGGTCGTCACGATCCTTGTGTGGTTCCCAGAGCTGTTCCAATTGTAGAAGCAATGGCAGCATTGGTCATAGCTGACTTTTATCTGATAAATAGAACGTATAATCGTACTATTTAGGAGTAATTCGAGCAATGCATTGCACGTTTGTGTGTAATGTTCTTTTTTTTATAATTAATACAGATTTCCATTTATCGCAGTCTTTAATAAAAAAAATAGCCTTTTCCTTTACAAATTTCTCAACTTCTGAATGAGCTAAAATTAAATTAACTTACAAATGAACACTACTGAAAACCTTCAAAACCAAAAAAAATCATTTTTTAACAACCTTACAGTACAAATACTTATTGCTATGGTTATTGGAGCTTTATTGGGCATCTATATCCACAATAATTTTGTAGAAGAGGATGCCAAAAGTTTTAGTGATAAGATAAAAATGTTGGCAACCATATTCATTCGATTGGTGCAAATGATTATTTCACCTTTGGTTTTCACTACTTTGGTAGTGGGAATAGCAAAATTAGGCGACGTCAAATCGGTAGGAAGAATAGGAGGGAAAGCTCTTGCATGGTTCTTTTCAGCGTCATTTATTTCTTTATTAATCGGATTGTTTTGGGTCAATACTTTAAAACCTGGAGTTGGATTAGAGTTAGGAAATGTAGATATATCAGCAGCTTCTGAAGTAACGGATAAAACAAATGCCTTCTCTTTTCAAAATTTTATAGAGCACATTATTCCGAAAAGTATTGTCGAGGCAATGGCAACTAACGAGATTTTACAAATTGTAATTTTTTCTATCTTTTTTGGTTTAGCAGCAGCATCTATCGGTGAAAATTCAAAACCCGTTGTAAATGCTTTAGACAAAACGTCGCACATTATTTTAAAAATGGTGAATTATGTAATGAATTTTGCACCAATTGGAGTATTTGGTGCCATCGCTGGAGTTTTTGCTATAAAAGATGTCAGTGATTTATTAGTCACTTATGCAAAATTCTTTAGTTCCTTTATGGTAGGAATAACATCACTGTGGGTGTTTTTATTGCTCGTCGGTTATCTATTCTTAAAAGGAAGAATGACAACCTTGCTCAAGCGAATTGTGAGCCCGTTAGTAATTGCCTTTGGAACTACAAGTAGTGAAGCCGTTTTTCCGAAACTAACTGAAGAATTAGAGCGTTTTGGTGTTAAAGATAAAATCGTTTCGTTCATGCTTCCGTTGGGATATTCTTTCAATTTAGATGGAAGTATGATGTACATGACTTTTGCGAGTATTTTTATTGCACAAGTGTATGGAGTTGAGCTTGATACTCCCACTCAAATAACGATGCTATTAGTATTAATGCTAACTAGTAAAGGAATTGCGGGCGTTCCTAGAGCGAGTTTAGTTGTCGTTGCTGCAACTTGTGGCATGTTTAATATTCCGGTTGAAGGCATTGCTTTAATTCTTCCAATCGATCACTTTTGTGATATGTTTCGAAGTGCGACCAATGTACTTGGCAATGCAATTGCTACATCAGTTGTAGGAAAATGGGAAAAAGATTAATAATAAAAATTTATTTTAATCTCAGTTGTTGAAATAATAAATTCTTCTTTTTTACCACAGCCTTGTTGCCGTTTTTTGGCAATTTAATCGTAAACAAAGTTCCTAGACGAAACCGTAACAGACAGAAAGGAATTGATTGTTTTTATGGCTACGCTAACTTGAATAGTTTCAACTGTCTTTCCAAGTGCCGGAATGGTTATGTTGGTAATTGTATGTGAACAAGCTGGAATTACTGAAGCCGGATTGACTTTGATAGTTGCAATTGAACTACCTCTAGATATGTGCCGAACGGTGGTGAATGTTACAAGTGATGCATGTGTTGCAACCATTGTAGCAAAATCGGTCGGAAAGCTACACGAACCGAAGGAAGAAATATAAAATTAAAAAGAAAAACGACTACAGCTAGTCGTTTTTCTTTTTCTTATCGTTATTCATCATAAAGAAAACGATTCCAACTAATGCGATGATAACAAGTGCAAAAACACCTACCATGATAATCGCACCGTTTTCCCAAGAATAAAGCGAAATAAATAAATTGTTCATTTGGATTAGATTTGTAGTCAAAACTAGTTATTCTGTTACAAATGAAATATGATAAATATCAGGTGGTTTGCTTACAGATTAATCCTTTTTTCTTTAGGATATTTTACCACGTAACTTACTTGTTTTTTGACCACTTGTTTAGGTTCAACTTTTAGTTTCCATGAAATAATACTCTTCTCTTTGTCAAAAATACCTTCGCTGTATTTCACATCTTCTACTTTAATTTCTTTGTTTTGAGAAATCGGAATACGGTCAAAAACTTGCAAATCAACAGCCATAGGCTTGTTATTGCGAATAGTTATTTCATAATTTTTAGTAATGATGCGAGTAGCTCCCAACAACGATTTGTATTTTAAGTTATTGGTTTGTTTGCGTTCTACGATAATATTCGGATCGGCACCCAATGAAATCACTAATTCTTCTTTGGTTTGAAACGGGTCAATAAATGTTTTTCCGGCATAACTTCCTTCGGCATAAATATTGGCTTCTCCCGCCAATAAATCATATTGCTCCCAGTTTTTAATCTTTGCTGTCAAATAAACATTTTCATTCAATATCGGAGCGGCATAATATTCAAATGTGGCCGGTATTTCAAAACGGTCAATTTCAATAATTGAAACATCATTTAAGGAAGGAATACTATAATTTTTTGCTATTTTAAAAACAACGGTGTTTAGATTCTGAGCTTTTTCGTCTCCGGTTGCTGTTTGTGTAATTCCGTCTTCAACAGTAAGTACAACCTCTTTCTCTCTTTTAGAAGATCGCGAACTATATCCCGACACAACAACTACTTCTTGCAACATATCAGCACTTTCCTCCATATTTAAATTCATTGTAGTACTATAAATTGGAAGGGTTTCTGCTTTCAAACCAATATAAGAAAATTCAAGTGCTTTACCTGAACCGATATTTTGCAACGTATAGCGACCATCAAAATCGGTTTGTGTTCCAATAGTTGTTCCTTTAATTACTACGGTTACTCCTGGCAAAGGCGAACCATTTTCTGTGACAACGCCACTAACAGTTTTAACAGATGGATTATAACTGTAATTGTAACGTTTGTTTACACTATTGGAAACAATCGGCATGTTAAAATTCAAATAATGGGGTTCCAATTCCTGACGGTCGTTTGCAAAAGTCGGATCTCCTGTAGAAAGTGTCAGTTTTACATCATTCCAATTGTCGCCAGTCTGCTGGTACACATGAGCTTTGTAAATAAAGTTTAACGACTCTTTTGTGTTTTGAGCTTTGATTTCATAGGTGGGAAACCAACCGGCGTTGGAAACATTGTATTTGATGGTTAAATTTAAATTGGAGGCAACGGCGGCATCTAATTTTAATACAATTTCGCCTTTTTCAACTTTACTGCCGTCAAAGTTCTTTTTTAATTCTTCGTGTAAAAGGTCCAATTCAGTTCGTAAGATATTGATTTTTATTTCTGAATCGTAGATTTCCATTTTTATCACCGGAACACGTTCACGATAGTATTTAGAAAATGCAGTTACTTTTTCTAACGCAACGGCTTGCTGGTCACTGCTTAAAAGTTTGTTGGTAGAAAGTAACGATTCTTCTTCCTGCAATCCCTTAATAGTATTCGTCAACAAAGCTATTTCACGGTTTTTTGCAGCAATTTTGTTTTCTAAATCGGTGATTTTGTCAGATACCGTTTTCTTGGGTAGAAAGGATGTTTCATAACCAATGGAAAGAATCGACACTTCTTTTAATCCGCTTATTTGAATACTGTTTTGATTGATAAATGGCGAAACATCTGTTATTCGAACGGTTGAGGTACCTTTTGGAACGGAAAGAATTGCTTCGGCAGTCACTTGTGCTCCGTTTAAATAAACAGTCACTTCTCTATTAGTGGCTTTGGTTTTAAGGTCATCCGTTGCCCAAATTGTGCAATAACTTAGTAGAAAAAGAAAGAGTGCTTTCATAGAATAGTGAATTTATAACAATACTACGAAAGATTTTTGAGTAACCAAAGAAAAAGATTTCCTATAAAAATTTACTTTTTAATTCAGGTGTTGGAATCATGCATGCGTCTTTTTTGCCATACCATTTGTAGCGGTTTCTGGCAATATAATCGTAAACGAAGTTGCCAACCGACCCGGTAAATGACAGGTAGGAGATTATTTTGATCCAACTGTTTAGTTCTTTGGCAATATGCATTGCCGCTTCTGCTTTGAAATAGTAGGCTTCACCCGGCACGTAAAGAACGATACTATCCACCTTTGAAACATCCACTCCGATGTGTTTTAGAATTTGTTCTCCGATTTCTGATTGCAACGAAGCAAAGCGAAAAACATCCTTTGAATCATGTTTAATAATAAATTGCACGGAGTTGTCACAGAGGTTACAAACACCGTCAAAAAGAATGATTTTTTTATCTGTTGGTAAATTTTCCATTTTACTTGTTTTTTATCATTTTTCCTTCTTCAATCTTCCAACTCCCATCTTCCATCTCCCAACTCCCATCTTCCATCTTCCATCTCCCAACTCCCAACTCCCATCTCCCATCTCCCATCTCCCATCTTCCATCTCCCAACTTCCATCTTCCATCTTCCATCTTCCATCTTCCATCTTCCATCTTCCATCTTCCATCTTCCATCTTCCATCTTCCATCTTCCATCTTCCATCTTCCATAAACTACTTCTTAGCTTCCACCAATTCCAAAGCTTCAATACTCACTTTGGAAGTGAATACACCATAATTAACAGTGGCTTTGTTTTTTTCAATCACATCCAACGTTCCTACAGCTTTCCCATCAATCATGCGAACGCGGTCGCCGATTTTTAAAGCTACTTTTGGTTTGTCCGCTTCAGCTTTTAGAGCTTTGACTTTCTTTTCTTTTTTTACTTGACGAATTTCTTCCACCTTAACGGTAACTTCTTCAACAATTTGCTTTTTGATGATTTCTTTTTCTATCTTTTCTTTGACGGTTGCTTTCTTGCGTTTGGAATTTTCGATTTCCACTAGCTTTAAAAACTCACCAATCAACACCTTTTTATCTTTGTTGTTGAAGTACTTTTCAGCTAAATCATCAATTTTGGTACCCATATAAATCAAGCGTTGGTTCGCATCATACAATTCCTGGTAGCGTTCAAGCTTGTCTTGAATTTTTGCATTGATGGTTACCATTTTTTTGCTTTCCTCCCGTGCTTTAGTTTCTTCTTCTTTCAAGTTTAAAGAAGTTTTTTCTAATTTTGAACGTTCTTTTTGAAGGGTGGCAATGGTTTTATCAAAACGGACTTTCCCGCCTTCAATTTTCTTTTTAGCTCGATTGATTAATCCAAAAGGAATACCGTTTTTCTGAGCGACTTCAAAAGTAAACGAACTTCCTGCTTGACCCAAAACCAATTTGTACATGGGCTCCAATGACTTTTCATCAAAAAGCATATTTGCATTGGAAGCAAAAGGCAATTCATTAGCCAATATTTTCAAATTAGAATAGTGTGTGGTAATGATTCCAAAAGCTTCACGATGGTAAAATTCTTCTAAAAAAGTTTCTGCCAATGCACCACCTAACTCGGGGTCTGAACCGGTACCAAATTCATCAATTAAGAACATCGTTTTGGCATTACACTTTTTCAAAAAGTAGTTCATGTTTTTGAGTCGGTAACTATACGTACTCAAATGATTTTCAATCGATTGATTGTCTCCAATATCTGTTAAAATCCGATCAAATAAAAATGTTTCACTACGTTCGTGAACCGGAATCAGCATACCGCTTTGCAACATTAATTGAAGTAATCCTATCGTTTTTAAAGAGATTGTTTTTCCACCGGCATTTGGACCTGAAATAACGATTATTCTATTTTGTTGGTTTAATTCAATTGTCTGCGGAAAGGTTTTTTCGTTTTTATTTTTATTGTTTAAATAGAGAATCGGATGGTAGGCATCTCTAAAGTACAATCGTTTTTCTTCAATAATTGTAGGCAATATCGCATTGATTTTCAAAGCATATTTTGCTTTGGCAGCTATAACATCAATGTCGCTTAAGAATTCCTGATAGTTACTTAGCAACTCTTTGAAGGGCCGAATATCATTGGTAAGCTTCTTTAAAATGCGTGTGATTTCTTCGCGTTCTTCATATTCCAGATTGCTCAATTCTCTTGAATATCGTAGTGTAGCTTCCGGTTCAATATAGGCAATACTTCCTGTTTTGGAGCTTCCTAAAATGGAGCCTTTTACTTTCTTTCGATACATCGCCAAAACGGCTAAAACACGACGGTTTTCTACAAAACTTTCTTTTATATCGTCCAAATAACCTAAACTGTTGTACTGACTTAAAGCTGTGCCAAAACTTTGATTCACTTTTCCGCGAACGACACTCATTTCTCTGCGAATGTTGATTAAATCCGGCGAGGCATTGTCTTTAATTACGCCATATTTATCAACAACTTCGTCAATTTTCTGAATAATAAATTTGGTATATTCAATTTGTGTGGATTTTTCGAATAAGTTGGGATAATAATCTGCAAACTTTTTCAGAAAAAGCAACAATTGATTGACGGTTTCGGAGAGTTGAGCGATTTTTCGAAAACTTCCTACTTCCAAAAAGCTGTCTTCGATGCCGATGAACTTAATTTCTGTGGTAATGGCATCAAAACCATGGTTGGGTAAGGCATTATTATTAGAAAAAGAGGATAGATATTCCGATGTTTGCAAAAGTGCTTGCATCAGAGAATCTTTATCTTTAAAAGGAGTAATTTCTAATGCTTTTTCTTTGCCAATTTCAGTATTACAGCGGTCCGAAACCGTTTGTAAAACCGTGGCAAATTCTAAATCTTTTAAAGTTTTATCAGTAATGGAAATCATTTCAGTTTTCAGGCAATTTTGAGCAAATTTAGTGATATTTTGCGTTAAAAACCTTTTATAATCATTTGAAAAATTGATAGAACAATAGTTATATTTGTTTAAATAACCATTCGATGCATACGAGTTTACATTCTTCATGGGAAACTATAGTAAAAGAGGAATTCAACAAGGCCTATTTTGAACAATTAAGCGTATTTGTTGCAAATGAATACGAGCAGTTTACCTGCTATCCACCAAAGAATGAAATTTTTGCTGCGTTCAATCATTGTCCCTATGACAAGTTAAAAGTGGTAATTATCGGTCAAGATCCGTATCACGGACCGGGGCAAGCAAATGGTTTGTGTTTTTCAGTGAATGACGGTGTTTCTTTTCCTCCCTCCCTGGTCAATATATTTAAGGAGTTGGAAAAAGATTTGGGAGTACCGATTCCCATTTGGGGCAACTTGGAACGTTGGGCCAATCAAGGTGTTTTACTGCTGAATGCTACTTTAACAGTTCGAAAAGGCGAGGCGGGAAGTCACCAAAAAAAAGGATGGGAAACGTTTACAGATTCGGTCATACAACAGATTTCAGATAGAAAAGAACAGGTGGTGTTTCTGCTTTGGGGAAGTTATGCTCAAAAGAAAGGTGCAAAAATTGATAGAACAAAGCATTTGGTTTTGGAAAGCGGACATCCCTCGCCATTGAGTGCAAACAGAGGATTATGGTTTGGAAATAAACACTTCAGTCAGAAAAATAAATATTTGGAAGGGTTGGGAAAAGAGCTGATAAATTGGTAACTTTAAAGTTTATAAATTTAATCATGTTTGAGGAGTAGAATCACAAATTACTTTTTTCAAGCGAATAAAAGTTCAATAATAAACCATAGTTTTTATCTATCGAAAATTTAAATCGAACGAAATTATTGTGGTAAATTAGCAGATGATTAAAATTAAGAAGTAAATGATATCAGATTTTATTAGTTATATATTCTTAATTTTAATTGTCAGTTTTTAAAAGCAAACAATTAAACTAAAAATAATCATTATGAACAATTCACAACCCGGAAAATGTCCGTTTGGTCACGGAGCTAATACTGAAACAAGCAATTCAGTAATGGAGTGGTGGCCAAAGTCACTCAATTTGGACATTCTTCACCAACATGACAAAAAGCCAAATCCGAACGGTGAAAACTTCAACTATGCTGAAGCATTTAAAAAACTCGATTTAGAAGCTTTAAAAATTGACTTGAAATCATTAATGACTAACAGCCAAGACTGGTGGCCGGCAGACTGGGGTCACTATGGCGGATTAATGATTCGTTTAGCTTGGCATGCTGCAGGAACCTACAGAGTAGCTGATGGTAGAGGTGGAAGCAACACAGGAAACCAGCGGTTTGCACCTTTAAACAGTTGGCCGGATAATGGAAACCTTGACAAAGCCAGAAGATTACTGTGGCCTGTAAAGAAGAAATACGGAAACAAACTATCATGGGCCGATTTATTTATTTTAGCCGGAAACATGGCTTATGAGTCCATGGGCTTCAAGACTTTTGGTTTTGCAGGCGGTCGAGAAGATATTTGGCATCCTGAAAAAGACATTTATTGGGGTTCTGAAAAAGCATTTTTAGCAAAAACAGGTAGTGAAGGAACGCGTTATTCCGGCGAGCGAGATCTTGAAAATCCATTAGCAGCGGTGATGATGGGGCTTATATATGTGAATCCCGAAGGGGTTGACGGAAATCCGGATCCTTTGAAAACAGCACATGATATGCGAATTACTTTCAAGCGTATGGCGATGAATGATGAGGAAACAGTTGCTTTAACTGCAGGCGGACATACCGTTGGAAAAGCCCACGGAAATGGTGATGCTTCCATTTTGGGTGAAAGTCCGGAAGGCGGCGATATCAAAGACCAAGGTTTTGGTTGGATGAATCCGAAAGGGACAGGAAATGGTGCAGATACCGTAACCAGTGGCTTGGAAGGAGCTTGGACTACAAATCCGACTAAGTGGGATAGCGGTTATTTTGAAATGTTGTTCAATCATGAATGGGAATTAAGAAAAAGTCCTGCAGGTGCTTGGCAGTGGGAACCAATTAACATAAGAGAAGAAGACCGACCAATTGATGCACACAATCCTAATGTTCGTCAAAATCCGATTATGACCGATGCAGATATGGCATTGAGAGTGGATCCGGAATACAGAAAAATTTCGGAACGATTTAGAAATGACCCTGACTATTTCAATGATGTATTTGCCAGAGCATGGTTCAAATTGACCCACCGCGATTTAGGTCCGAAAAGCAGATACTTAGGTGCCGATGCTCCGCAAGAAGATTTAATTTGGCAAGACCCTATTCCTGCAGTTGAGTACACCTTATCAGAATCGGAGGTTCAAGAATTAAAAGATAAATTACTAAACAGTGGCTTAACTCAAACAGAGTTAATCAATACGGCTTGGGATAGTGCTAGAACATTCAGAGGTTCCGACTTTAGAGGAGGTGCAAATGGTGCCCGAATTCGTTTGGCTCCACAAAAAGATTGGGAAGGAAACGAACCGGAACGATTAACTAAAGTTTTGACAAAACTGACCGAAATACAAAATGGATTATCTAAGAAAGTCAGCATTGCAGATTTAATTGTTTTAGGTGGAACTGCAGCAGTTGAGAAAGCAGCTCAACAAGCGGGTATGCATCTAACAGTACCTTTTAACCCGGGTCGTGGTGACGCAACTGCCGAAATGACTGATGTAGAATCTTTTGAAGTTTTAGAGCCATTACACGATGGTTTCCGTAATTGGTTGAAAAAAGAATATGTAGTAAATCCGGAGGAAATGTTGCTAGACAAGGCACAACTTTTAGGATTAACTGCACCTGAAATGACTGTTTTAATTGGTGGAATGAGAGTTTTAGGTACCAATTATGGAGGAACCCGACATGGAGTATTTACGGATAGAGTAGGAGTATTGTCAAATGATTTCTTTGTCAATCTTACCGATATGAACAGTTCTTGGAATCCTATTGCTACTAATTTGTACAACATCGTTGATCGCAAAACAGGCGTAACAAAATGGACTGCTACCCGAGTAGATTTAGTTTTTGGATCTAATTCAATATTGCGTGGTTATGCAGAGTTTTATGCTCAGGACGATAACAAAGAAAAGTTTGTTACTGATTTTGTTGCTGTTTGGAATAAAATCATGAATGCTGACCGTTTTTAATTAATAATTTTTTAGTTACATTTTATACCCAATAAAGGTGGTTTGTTTTCAAGCCACCTTTTTTTATTTGTTCAGTTTCAGCTGGTTTTTAAATAAACTTCCAATTGAAGTAGAGCCAAGTTGCTAGTTCATGATTTGTGTTTTCTAATCCAAAAACCCTACTTTTTAAACATTACATACGCAATAAGTCTTGGTAATTAATTGACTTCCAATGTTAAGTTTTTACTGAAAGTAGACCTCTACTGTTGTTTTTTTAGCAGAATGACTTAAATTTACAAAAACTTAAGCATAGCATAACCTAAATTAATTAAAAAAATGTTAACGGAAGATAAAAAACCGCTTGTAGAAAATACAAACCTTGTACAAACGAACGATGAATCAAAACAAACAACTCCAAAAAAAGTAGCGGTTCCTCGTAAACTTGCAGCGACTAAGTCAGCGGCTGCTAAACCTGCAATAAAAAAGGCATCAACTAAATCCGCTTCCACTCAAACATCGACTGCTAAAACTACAGTTAGAAAATCAGTAGCTGCTACACCTGCAGTACCGAGAGTAGCAACAGCTAAACCTGCCGCTGCAAAAGTTATTGCAACAAAACCGGTGGCGGCGAAACCAACTGTAGCCAAAACAACACCAACAAAAGTTGCCGCAAGTAAGTCTACTCCTATAAAATCTACAACCGTAAAGCCTGCAGTTACGAAAGCTTCCACTCCCAAAGCAACTGTTAAAAAACCAGTTGAAAAAGCAGCAATTATTACAGAAACTATTTTGAAAGCAATCGCACTTGGTACTGATAAAATAGAAATTGTAAAACCGACTGAAGAAACGAAAAAGCTAACGAAAAAGAATCTTAAAAAATTAAAAAAGGCCAACGACAAAATCAAAAAGAAGGAAGCCAAAGAAAAAGAGCGTGAAAAAGCAAAAGCTAAAAAGGCAAAAGAAAAAGCCAAAAAGAAATTGAAAGAAAAAGAGGCAAAAAAGAAAAACTCCAAGAAAAAGAAAAAGTAAGGTCCTGATTAACATAAGTTCTCAGTTACTTTCTAGTTAAGAACGTTTTCATTCATTCATTCATTTATTTATTGGAAACAATAACCGTTTTAAAAGTTTTACAACCGCTGGTTCATTATTCGCTTCATTTGTTGGCACCGGGTTTAATTGCTTGGTGCTTTTTCAGAGAGCAATGGAAAAAAACTTGGGGGTTGTTTTTGCTTACCATGTTGGTTGATTTAGATCATTTGTTTGCAACGCCTATGTTTGATCCTAACCGCTGCGGTATTGGTTTTCACATTCTTCATTCGTATTATGCAATTGGAACATATATTGTGCTATTGTTCTTTGTTAAAAACAAAACGTTTCAAATCATTTTAATTGGATTGTTGTTTCACATGTTTACCGATTTTCAGGACTGTTTGTGGCGGTGGTATATAGATTCAGTAAGATAAAATACAATTTTAAATTTATTATTAAACTAATATGAAGGTTAGATTTTGCCTATTATTGATTTTGTGCGTCAATCTATCCTTTGCTCAAAATAAGGAAGTTGATAGTCTTTATAAGGTTGGTTACGATAAATTTAAAGAGGGAAAGTATGATGATGCATTAATTGATTTAAATAAAGTTATTGCTATTGATAGTTTGAATAGTGATGCCTATTTATATGCTGGAAAATGTTATGTACAAAAATTAAATACATTAAAGTCAATTGAATATCTAGAAAAAGCATTAAAATTAGACATAAATAAATATTATATCTTGCCAACTTTAGCCCTTCAATATGAATCAATAAGCCAGATTCAAAAAGCAATTGAATGTCATAATAAATATATCAGAAAGGAACCTGAATTTTATGGAGGATATAATAATTTGTCCATGATTTATTATCAGCAGAAAAATTATTTTGAATCTAATAAATATGCAAGAGAAGCTCGAAAAAGAATAAATACTAATAATAGGGTTGAATATTTTATAACTAATTATTTAATTGCACTTAACTGCTATTATTTGAATCAAAAAAAAGAGTCAAAGAAATGCTTTCAAGATCTATTAGCAAAAGGTTATAACATACCCCGACAAGAT
>NZ_JBILTE010000198.1:0-4615 GCF_044371705.1 Flavobacterium sp.
TCCAATTTCATTGATGAGTAAAATACTATTTTCTATGATGTTCTTTCCTAATTCTGAAGTCTCAGGATCCTTGATATATATCTTATTGCTAATGTTTACTTTTAAGCCTTCTAGTATATTTTTCATCGAAATTTTTTTATATTAATAGAATACAATGCAAATGTAATAGTGTCGCTATTACTTTTGCAAGTAATTAACTAATTTTTAATAAAAAAGCCATTCTTTGAATGGCTAAAATTTAATATATGGTTTGTTTACACCAAGGTTTCCCTTGTCATGACCGCTGGTTTAGGAATTCCCATCAAATGAAGAATCGTTGGAGCAATGTCACCTAAAACACCACTTTTTATTGATTTTAGTTCTTTGTCAACCAAAATAACAGGAACAGGGTTTGTGGTGTGAGCGGTATTAGGACTTCCGTCCGGATTAATCATTGTTTCACAATTTCCGTGATCGGCAATTACAATAGTGGTGTAATTATTTGCTAATGCCGTTTCAATAACTTCTTTTACACATGTGTCAACTGCTTCACAAGCTTTGATGGCAGCTTCCATGATTCCTGTATGACCCACCATGTCGCCATTGGCAAAATTTAAACACACAAAATCAACTTCACCTTTTTCTAATTCAGGAATCAAAGCATCTTTCAGTTCAAAGGCACTCATTTCGGGTTTTAAATCGTATGTAGCCACTTTTGGAGAATTTCTTAAAATGCGTGTTTCACCTTCAAAAGGTTCTTCGCGGCCACCGGAAAAAAAGAAAGTAACGTGCGGATATTTCTCTGTTTCTGCTATTCTGATTTGCTTTTTGTGGTTTCTTTCTAAAATTTCACCTAAGGTTTCTGCAGTGTTATCTTTGTTGTAGATGACTTTGATATTTTTGTACGTTTCATCATAATTGGTCAATGTCACATAATACAAATCCAGCTGATGCATGTTTTGTTCATGACAATCAAATTGGGTTAAAACCTCTGTCAGTTGTCTACCTCTGTCGGTTCTGAAATTGAAAAAGATAACCACATCACCATTTTTAAGTGTAGCTAATGGCTGGTCATTTTCGTCTACCATCACAATCGGTTGAATAAATTCATCCGTAATGTCATTTGCATAATTACCTTGAATACTATCTACTGCATTTTGAAAATGCGTGCCTATACCATTGACTAATAAATCATAAGCTAGCTTTACTCGCTCCCAACGTCTGTCTCTGTCCATAGCATAATAACGACCAATAATCGTAGCTAGTTTTGCAGTGGTATTTTTGCAGTAGTTTTCTAATTCTGATATGAATCGAACGCCGGATTTTGGATCAACGTCGCGGCCGTCTGTAAAAGCATGTATATAAACATTTTCTATACCAAAATCCTGGGTTGCATCAACTAATCCTTTCAAATGATCAATGTGGGAATGCACGCCTCCATCGGAGACTAATCCTAAAAAATGTACGTCTTTGCGATTTTTTTTAGCGTACTCAAAAGCTTCTTGCAGCACTTTTTCACTGTTTAAAGTTTTGTTTTGAACAGCTAAGTTGATTCGGGTAAGTTCCTGAAAAATTATTCTACCGGCACCTAAATTCATGTGACCTACCTCAGAATTTCCCATTTGACCTTCCGGAAGGCCAACATTTAAACCGTCAGTTCTTAATTCAGCATTGGGATAATTTTTATATAAAGAGTCAATAAATGGTGTATTGGCATGATCTATTGCAGAAACTTTTGGGTCAGGAGAATGTCCCCACCCGTCTAAAATCATTAGAATAACTTTTTTGTTCATGATATAAATATTTCAAACAAAGATACAGTTTGTGCAAATTAATAATCGTGATAATTACCCTTTTTTAAACCAATTTTTAGCTTGATTATAATCAATAAAATAACGCAAACTAATGGAAAATACATGACGCAGATTATTTTCTAAAAGGTTGTTTACATTTGAACTAAAATTTTCGTCGATTATATTGGTAAAACTAAGAGCATTATTTCGGTACAAAGCTCTTAATTCGCTACCGGGAGCAAACCACCAAGAATAGGAAAGATCAAAGTTCCAAATAGTGAAGTTTGCGTCTTTATTCAAATCATTGGATGGAAAAAGCTCAAATGATCCATCGTCTGAAAGCTTATAAAAATTGATGTTTTCGGCAATTGACCAATAATATCTTGAAGTTAAATTCAACGTCATTTTGTTGCTGATGGCATACTTTCCGCTCAATCCGTTAGTGATAGTTAACCGGTTTCTTTCTGCCATAATTATATCCGAGTCTACTTGATCAACCCAACCAATATCACTATTTTGTTGCAAGTAATTGAATTGGTAGATAATGGTAAAGCGGTCGCTGAATCGATACCTCGGACTAACATTTAATTCGTAAAAATTTCTATTCTCTTGATCAAAGACGCCATAAGCTGGACCAATATCTAATGCAAATTTTCTGTTGTAATTGGAGGAAAAATAAACATTAGCACTTCTAGAAGCCGGAATAGCTAAATATCTGCCACGTACTCTTGGCTCATAGAAATTATAGGTGGTTTTCGGATTGATAATAAAACCATATCCGATAAAATCATTTTTTAGTGTACTTGAATTAACACTAACCTTTAACCACATGGCTTGAGTAAGACCCGTGGTGTTTTCAAATTCCATGTATACATCGGAATTTATCCGGAATGAGTTAAAATATTTGGATGGATTTAGAATTCTGTAATTATAATTAGCATATAAATTTTGATAATTGGTTACAAAGTTGATCCCCAAATCATTTATGTCGAAATTTTCAGAAACGTAGTTGGTAGCCAAAGAATACCGCGATTTTCCATAGGTTTTTCCAATGCTAAAATAGGAAGAATAGCCATTTGGTTCCTTAGAATCATAAATACTAGTCATTTTTAAATCGCCGGAAACATTGAACCTATTTCCGCTAGTATTGATGTTATAAATAATTCCGGTCACATTTGCGTCTCTAAAATCTCCAAAACGAGTCACATTGGTATTCACAAATGAAACAGATGAGTTTTGGTTGAATCGTTGGTCAAAAACCAATACATTATAATTTGTTAAAGGTTCAACTAATTCTTTTCTAGATTCGTTCGTAACAGTATCTGTAATGGTAGCATAAGTTTCTTCGGTTATAGCATTTAAAAACCCAATACCCATTCCTTCAGCGGTTCTTCCGGAAATTTTCACAGCGTTAATTAAATTGACACTAGTAGGATTTTCAGCTACAATTTCATTTTCTCCGGTTGTAGGATAAGTGGTGGGCGGTCCGCCAATTCTTCGTGTATAAAGCAAATTCCCTTTGCTGAACAAATCGGTTCCCTCCGTAAAAAATGGTCTATTTTCATTGAATTGTTGTTCAAATGGGCCTAAGTTTAAAATAATATTGTCAAATGCGGCTTGCCCAAAATCAGGAATTAAAATCGCATCCAATGTAAAGGAATCATTGATACCGTACTTGATGTCCATACCTACTTTAAACTGACTTTTAGTCGTGTTCTCAAACGTTTCGAAATAAGCAGATGTATACGGAATAAAAAATAATCGCGTCGGAGGTTTGATTTTTTGAATACCTTCTAAAACACCTGCCTGATTGATAATTGCTCCAATAGATCGATCCAAAAGACTCCAAGTATTTTTTTGACGGTCTCTTCTAATTTCTCGAAAAAAGTTCACTCCCCAAACTTGTTTTTCGTTACTGGAAAATCGCAAAGCGGCATAGGGTATTTCCATTTCAACAACCCAGCCAAACTCAGTGATTTTTACTTCACTGTTCCAAATGGCGTCCCAAGTGAAGTCTTCTTTTAATTCTGTTGCTAAACAATCCATTTGAACGCCGGCAGCAGAAACAAAGAATCGAAAGTCTTGTTGCCCATCGTTGAAACCATTGATGAAAATGCCAAAAAGATCGGAAGTCCCAAAAATATCACGCTGGGTAATTTCTTTCTGAATTTTGTCCGGCGAATCATCGTAAAGTATCGCACCAACATATATTGCGTTATTGTTGTAAATAATTTTTACTTCACTACGCTGGTTTTTAGTTTCTGGCACACCATTATCAGGTTCAAACATGTAGAAATCTTTTGCAACCGGAGCATTTTTCCAGGAAATTTCGTCTAATTTACCATCGATGAGGATGTTTTCGTTGCTTGCAATGGCTTGAAGGGTTTTCTTCTGACCAAAACAGATAGTTGTGCCAAATAAAACCAATGTGAATACGATTGTGCGTAAGTGTTGCATTAAATTAAATATGAACCAAAATTAACCAAAGCATATATCCTATCAATTACTTTTTCATTTTAGTATAAAGTATTAGACTTGAATCAATTTAAATTGTTACTGTTTTATACGATTTTTGGAAATAATTCGTTAACACTGTTCAGTGTTGAAAATATATCAAAAAGTTTACATTTTGTTAAATAGACATCGAAAATTTTGTTTTTTAAATTAATTGAATACTTTTGACGTCCCAAGTCAAACCTTAAACCTAAGAATTACAATGATTTATAAGTTTTTTCCTGTACTGTTTTTTGTGTTGTCTTCCTTCACAATCAACATAAATAATTCATCAGCAGAATCTATCACTAGCAGCGTTGAGTCTTTCGAATCGAAAGTGACATCCGTAT
>NZ_JBILTE010000199.1:0-4594 GCF_044371705.1 Flavobacterium sp.
CCTTGGAAAAACCAATGAAAACGTGTTGCGAATTGTTTCGTTTTTATTTGTATTGAAATCCATGGTGGGTATTTCTATTTATTACTGCTTTTGGCAAGGGAAGAACTTTAATGAGGATATTTGGAGAAGTAAGTATTATAATTAGTGCTTAGTCCATAGTCCTTAGTCCTTAGTCTTTAGTGATTGGTGATTGGTGGCTCGTTTGACTTCATAAAAAAATCCTCTTGTTTGCACAAGAGGATTTACTTTTATAAAAAAGAGTTTCTTATTTCTTCTCTCCTTTTTCCATTTTAGCTTTTAAAGCAGCTAAAATTTGGTTGTTTTCTCCAAGCGTTTGAGCTGGTGCATTGTTGTTGTTGGTAGCAACATCAGCTGTAGCAGCTTTCACGTTTTTCTCTTCTTCTTCTTTGAAGATCGCAGTATGCGAAGCTACCACTCTTTTGAATTCTTTGTTGAACTCAATTACTTTAAAGTCGGCAGCATCACCTTTTTTCAATTTCTTACCGTCTTCTTTTTCTAAGTGACGGGTTGGAATGAAAGCAACTACATCATCACCAAAGTCAACAGTAGCACCTTTGTCTACAATCTCAGCGATAGTTCCGTTGTGGATGGTTCCAACAGCATAAGCATCTTCATGTTTATCCCATGGATTAGCAGTGGTTTGTTTGTGACCTAACGATAATTTACGTCCGTCAACATCCAACTCTAATACTACAACATCTAATTTCTCACCAACATTCACAAATTCAGATGGATGTTTGATTTTCTTCGTCCAAGAAAGATCAGAGATGTAAATTAAACCGTCGATACCTTCTTCTAATTCAACGAAGATACCAAAGTTTGTAAAGTTTCTAACAATACCAGTATGTTTCGAACCTACAGGATATTTCGCAGTGATATCTGTCCATGGATCTTGCGTCATTTGCTTGATACCTAAAGACATTTTACGTTCGTTTCTGTCAAGTGTTAAGATCACAGCTTCTACTTCGTCACCAATTTTCATGAAATCTTGAGCCGAACGTAAGTGTGTAGACCATGACATTTCAGACACGTGGATTAAACCTTCTACACCTTCTGCTACTTCGATAAATGCACCGTAATCAGCGATTACAACTACTTTACCTTTTACTTTATCACCTACCGCAAGTTTTGCATCTAAAGCATCCCATGGGTGAGCGTTCAATTGTTTTAAACCTAATTGGATTCTTGTTTTCTCATCATCAAAATCAAGAATTACTACGTTTAATTTTTGGTCTAATTCAAGAACTTCGCTTGGGTGATTGATTCTTGACCAAGAAAGATCGGTAATATGGATTAATCCATCTACACCACCTAAGTCAATAAACACACCATAAGAAGTAATGTTTTTCACCACACCTTCTAATACTTGTCCTTTTTCTAATTGACCAATGATTTCTTTTTTCTGTACTTCAATATCCGCTTCAATAAGAGCTTTATGCGAAACCACAACGTTTTTAAATTCATGGTTAATTTTAACCACTTTAAATTCCATTGATTTATTTACATACTGGTCGTAATCACGGATTGGTTTCACATCAATTTGTGATCCCGGTAAAAACGCTTCGATTCCGAATACGTCTACAATCATACCACCTTTTGTTCTACATTTAACGAAACCATTTACGATTTCACCTGTATCATGAGCAGCAATCACACGATCCCATGCTTTGATAGTTCTCGCTTTTCTGTGTGATAAAACCAATTGACCGGTTTTGTCCTCACGAACATCGATTAAAACCTCTACTTTGTCGCCTACTTTTAAATGCGGGTTGTAACGGAATTCATTCAGTGAAATGACACCTTCTGATTTTGCATTGATATCAACGATTGCGTCTCTATCGGTAATACGAACAACTGTTCCCATTACTACTTCGTCGTTATCAGTTGAAATGAACGTTTTTCCAACTAACTCTTCAAATTCTCTAAGGTTTGCTTCATCAATTGCATCAATTCCTTCTTGGAAGTTATGCCAGTTAAAGTTAGCCAAAAACGTTTCTTGTTCTTTTAAAATTTCAGACATGCTGATTAAAAATTTGTATTCTGTGCTTTCTCGAGTTTCATGAGCGATAGAAATCAACAGAAGTGGTTTACATAAATAGTTTATACCCAATGGAAACTCTTCTTCGCCAAAAGGTGGGCAAAATTACAAATCTTAATTGGAATTACAAAACTATTTTAATTGAAATTGAATAGGTTAATCCTTTTCTGTTTTAAAGTAGTGAACACTCGCTGTGGCTCCTATTTTTTTTGAACACAGATAATAAAAATTTTAAAAATTTCATTAACCTGTGTTCCATAGCATGCAGTGTTTTTCAACAAACCAAGAAAGCTACTTTTACAATTTCCCTTATTTTTATTAGCTGTGTTCACTTCACCCTCCTTACTAAACCCAAGCGAAGCGTCTTAACTCCTAACTGCTAAAAGCCATCCCGGAAATCTTTCTCCAAAAAGTTCTAAATAATTTTTGCAAGTGACTAAATAGAACTATTTTTGCAAAAAATTTTAATTCATTACAGATGAAACATTTATTTCTTACTTTTTTATTGATTGCAAGTTATGGTTTTAGCCAAAACATCTCTTCTGAGAATGTGGATTTCCTGATTCTGAAACAACCTAAAGAAACCATTGAAGTAGCCAATCGTTTACTGAAAGTAACCGTTACTTCACCTTATAACGTGACGGCTGACGATGTGATTAAACAATCGAAAGTGGAGCATCAAGCGGCTTTGGATAATTATGCTACGGTTCTTGCCAACAGCGAAAAAGAATTTGAACAAAAATTAAGAGACTACGACGAAGAAGTGGCTCAAGCCAAAGAAAAGTTTGAATTGGAGTCGGCTGAATTTAAAAAGCTATCCATGTTGGAACGTTTATCAATGACCGACCAAGGGAAAAACCCTAAATTGGTAAACCCAACTAAACCGGATTATGTAAAACCTGCTCCTCCGGTATATAGAGAACCTAATTTAAACGATCATATTATTGTGAACAACGACGTATTGTCGTCACAGATTAATGTAGAAGGTTTTACTAAGGAAGGTAACTATTTGGATGTACTAATTGATATTCGTGCGGTACAATTTCAAGACAATGCCGGACAAACTTTTGCCAACCAACCTACCAAGCTGGTAGTAAAAGTAAACGGTGCAGAAAAAATCAATACCAAGTTCTTTGAGGAATTTAAATTTGTTTCTTCTTCGCCTAGCAACAACATCAACAAATCGTTGGAAGAAAAGAATCATTTAAATAAAGTGGTTGCTTTTTTAAACCAATATCTGAATGACAACTACGGATTCCAATCAATTAAGAAAACAGTGAAATTGGATAAAGTAAAAAACAAAGGCGAATACGACGATTTAGAGAAAGCCCACATTTATGTGACTACCAACTTGAAAAAACTACAACCATCAGAGCCGGAACGCACCGCTGCAGCAGTAACCGGTATGCAAAAAGGGATTGACATTTGGTTGGAAACACTGAAAAAAGTAGAGTTTAAAAAAGATTCGAAATCAGTTTTCAATGCGAAGATTGGAGAATATATTTACTTCAACCTGATTCGTTTGAATTTAGCGATGAACCGCAAAGCAGATGCGGAGAAATACTTAAATGAGTTACAAGAGAACTTGGTGGGTATCAAATTAAGCTACGACGAGCAAAACGAATTGAAAACGTTGGAAAACGAAATCTATAAAAAATAATACCGATGAAAAATACTTTAGTAAAACTATTGTTGGTAGCGGTGATGGGGACATCCTTCGCACAAAACTACCAATTTGGTGAACGATTTGATTTTGATACCAAAAACGAATTGGACCCAAAGTTCGTGCTGATGGACAATTACAACTCTTACCTATTGACGGTTGTCAATAAATACGGGGTACTGATTAGTAACAAAATCATCCTTCGCAAGTTCGATCAAAAAAACAATTTGGTGGAGACCATCTCCCACCCTTTTCCTGAATTAGCAGGCGGTGGCACATTGCACAACGTCTTAGGTTCGTATGCGATTGGTTCCGACAAGGCGGTGGTATTTACCCAAAGCTATTCCGGTAAGTCCAAAAGAGACGAAGTATTCCAACACGTATATGACAAAGCCACAAAGAAATTCACCAGTACGATGCTGATGGGTTTTCCGATTGTGTCAAATTCAAAGTCGGGAAATGTGCAAGTAAAGCAGTCGCCTAACGGTCAGTATTTTGTTGTACATTACAAAGCGGCAAACTCCAAAAAAGAACCGGAAGTGAACCATTTGATGGTTTTGAATAGTAGCACGTTGACTACTGTTTGGAAAAAGGAAGTTACTTTTATGAACGAGTTTTTTACCCGTCACTTAGTAGCTACAAACTCCGGTAAGGCGGTGTTCACTCGTTTGCCTTACGGGTACAAATTAGACAACTATTTGGTGTTGGTAAGCGAGCAAGAGCAAACCGACTTAAAAGTGGGTGAAAGTATTAAAATACACGAACCGGTGGCGATTTCTATCGGTACGCAAGATTATTTATTGGCGATGAATCATCCTTCCAAAGGGGTGCGTCGGGGTGACTATGGTTATTTGATGTTGTATGATTTGAGT
>NZ_JBILTE010000200.1:0-4592 GCF_044371705.1 Flavobacterium sp.
CACCAATGTCGGCTCTGATAAATCACCACCCGCCATAACATAAGCCAATTTGTTAGCAATTTTTCTATCGTGTTCCGAAATGTATTTACCGGCTTGCATTTGGTCGGTTCCCACTAAGAACATTCCCAACGCTTGTTTTCCTAATACTTTAATGTCTTTACGTTGAATTGGTTGTGTGTAACCTTGTTCTGCCATTTGTAAGGCAACTTGTTTCGCAACGGCAATTTGACGATCGCGATTCACAACAACTATATCTTTTCCCTTTTGAAGAATACCGAAATCAAAAGCTTCATAAGCAGAAGTGGCTACTTTTGCCATTCCGATGGTTAGGAAGTATTCTTGCAACACATTTAATTCCACATCATTTTTATGAAATAAATCAGAAGCACGAACGGTCATTTCTTTCGAACCTCCTCCGCCGGGAATGACTCCGACACCAAATTCCACTAAACCAATATAGGTTTCTGCAGCAGCAACCACTCGGTCGGCGTGCATTGTCATTTCGCAACCACCACCTAACGTCATTCCGTGTGGAGCAACGACTACCGGAATAGAGGAGTAGCGGCAACGCATCATCGTGTCTTGAAACATTTTGATAGCCATATTCAATTCGTCATATTCTTGTTCGACAGCCATCATAAAAATCATTCCGATGTTGGCTCCTACAGTGAAATTAGCTCCTTGGTTTCCTATAACTAATCCGTTGTATTCTTTTTCGGCTAAATCGATGGCTTTGTTAATCCCTTGTAAAACGCCACCGCCAATGGTATTCATTTTAGAGTGAAATTCTAAATTCAATATTCCATCGCCTAAATGATGAATGGTAGCATCTGAGTTACCCCAAACTTTATGACTTTCTCTGATGTTATTTAGTATAATAAACGCATCTTGACCCGGTATTTTTTCCTGTGATTTGGTTGGGATATTGTAAAAATGTGTTGCACCATTTTTAACCGTGTAAAAAGAAGCGTTTTCAGATGCTATCATTTCAGTGACCCAAGCGGCGGGTTCATAACCTTCCACACGCATCATGTCAATTCCTTTAGCTACACCGATGCTGTCCCAAATTTCAAACGGACCATTTTCCCAACCGAAGCCGGCTTTCATGGCATCGTCGATTTTATATAATTCATCAGATATTTCAGGGATTCTGTTTGAACAGTATGCAAACATAGCTGCGAAATTCTTTCTATAAAAATCACCCGCTTTGTCTTTTCCTTTCACTAATACAGGGAAACGATCGATTGGTTTGTCAATGGTTTTGGTTAATTCTAAAGTGGCAAAAGACGCTTTTTTATTCGGTCGGTATTCCATCGTGTCTAAATCCAATGATAGAATATCTTTGTCGACTTTTTTATAAAAACCTTGTTTGGTTTTGCTTCCCAACCATTTATTCTCCATCATTGTATGGATGAAAGAAGGTAATTTGAACAAATCATGAGCTTCGTCATTCGGACAGTTTTGCTCGATTCCATTTGCGACATGAACCAATGTATCCAGACCAACTACATCAACGGTTCTAAACGTCGCCGATTTTGGTCGGCCGATGACAGGACCGGTTAATTTATCCACTTCTTCGATGGTTAGCCCCATTTCTTTTACTTGGTGAAACAGACTCATGATACCGAAAATTCCAATCCGGTTGCCAATGAATGCCGGAGTATCTTTGGCTACGACCGACGTTTTTCCTAAGAATTGTGAACCATAATTAGTTAGGAAATCTAAAACGGATTGACTTGTTTTTGGCCCGGGAATGATTTCAAACAATTTTAAATAACGTGCAGGGTTGAAGAAGTGCGTTCCGCAAAAATGCTGCTGGAAATCGTCCGTTCTGCCTTCACTCATAAATTGAATCGGAATTCCGGACGTGTTGGAAGTTACCAACGTTCCCGGTTTTCTATATTTATCCACTTGTTCGAAAACGAGTTTCTTAATATCTAAACGTTCCACTACCACTTCGATAATCCAATCTACAGAAGCAATTTTCGGCATATCATCCGTTGTATTTCCTGTTGAAATTCGGTTGGCAAATTTCTGACTATAAATAGGAGAAGGGTTCGACTTTAAAGCATTTGTTAAACTGTCATTTACAATGCGGTTGCGAACTGCTTTACTTTCTAAAGTGAGTCCTTTTTTCTCTTCCGCTTCGGTTAAGGCATTTGGAATGATGTCTAACAAAAGTACTTCAACACCAATGTTTGCAAAGTGACAAGCAATACCGGAACCCATAATTCCGGATCCGATAACGGCCACTTTTTTAATTGTTCTTTTCATTTTTATATTCTTATTGCGGGTTACGAGTTTCCGCTGGTTTTAGTTAGTTATATTTTTAGAACACAGATTTAAAAAATTAGAAAAATCTAGAAAATCTTCTTTTCGTTAATTAATGTATTGATTACATCGGCGACCTCCATGAAATGCTGTAATTTTTCTTCGGTTATGTTTTGTTTGACAACTTCGTTGAATTTTAAAACGGTCGATTTGGATAATTCTCTTTTTTCCTTACCCAATTCCGTTAAGTATATTAGGACACCGCGACCGTCTTCCGGATTTTTTTTACGGATAATTAATCCTTTTTCTTCTAATGTTTTTAAAGTACGAGTAAGGCTCGTAGGTTCCATTCCCATTCGGTTGCTAATAAACGTTGATGGAGTTCCGTCTTCCTTATCAATGCTCAATAATGCAAAACCAATAGCCATTGATCCTTCAAATTTTGAAGCTTCTTCGTTGTACATCCGCGAAACGGCTTGCCACGTTGCTCTTAATATATAATCAATTGTTTTTTCTTTCATGTATTTACGAAAACGTTTTCAAATATAAATAAAATATATTATGCACGCATAGTAAATTGTAAAATTTAACAGTTTTTTGATGGATGAGGGTTGAAGCTGCTCGTTGGAAAGGGCTAATCGATTAACCGATTAACCGACTAAACTGTAAATCCTTAATCCGTTAGTTCAATTAACATTTTGTAAGTAGAAAGTACAAGGTCATCTTTTGTTTTAGCACCCGGAATACGTGTCCACTCATTGGTGACAAGAGTTCTGTTGTTCTTTGGTCCAATTTGGTTTTCAATTGGTAGTTGGAAGTTTTGTACATCGGTTTTCCAACGAGCTTCCAAGTTTTTCTTGACAACTCGTAATTCCAGTACAGGAAGATTAGTGTAATTTAAATATTGGTCAAAAAACGGTGTTAAATCGGTTCCGGATTCTTTAGAAAAAAAAGAGACGACATCTTTGGTTTCAATAATTTGGTAGCGGTAAGTTTCGCAATATTTTCGAAGCATCGCCCACCATTTGGCATCATCGCCGATGCTGTGACGAAGGGTGTTTAGCATCAACGCACCTTTGTAATACATATCAGAATTACCTGTTTTATAATTCACACCAAATTGTCCGATGATCGGTTTTTGGTTGCTAACCATTCCTCTTTGTCCGTTAATGTATTGCATGGCTTTTTCATATCCAAATTCACACTCTACAAACACAGATTCGGAATAGGTGGTAAAACTTTCGTGTATCCACATATCCGCAATATCTTTTGAAGTAATGCTGTTGCCAAACCATTCGTGACCTGTTTCATGTATCGTAATGTAGTCAAAAAGTAAGCCTACACCTGTGCCGGTCATATCGCTGCCCATATATCCTTTCATATACTTATTCCCATAAGCTACAGCACTTTGGTGTTCCATACCTAAATAAGGAGTTTCAACCAATTTAAATCCATCTTCCACAAAAGGGTAGGTGCCAAACTTCTCTTGAAAGCAGTCCATCATCGGTTTTACTTCTGCAAAGTGTTTACGTGCTTTGGTTTCGTTTTCACGCAAAACGTAGTAATCCAAGTCCAATCCTTTGTGCGATTCATGAATATGGACGTAATCGGCTATATTAATGACGATATTGTAATTGTTGATCGGACTTTTTACTTCCCAGTCCCAGCGGGTGTAACCGTTGTTCAAGTTCTCACTTCCTAAAAAACGACCATTGGATACATTCATTAAACCATTTGGAACGGCGACTTTAATCGATGCACCTCGATCGGGTTCGTCGGTTTGGTGGTCTTTTACAGGGTACCACAAACTAGCACCTGTTCCTTGCACGGCGACACCAATAAACGGTTTGTTTTGTGCATCTTTTTTCCATACAAAACCACCATCCCAAGGAGCCCGTTTAGCAACTAAAGGATTACCGGAGTAATAAAAACGAACTTTTTGTTCTGTATTTAAAGGTAAAATAGAAGGGAAATTGATGAAGATGGCGTCAAATTCTCTTTTGTATTGTAGTTTTTTTTCATTGAAAATGATACTGTCCACAACCATATTCTCAAACAAATCCAATTGAATTTTTTGCGTTTTTTCAATTACTTTAAAGGTAATTTCATTGTAACCTTTGACTGTTTTATATTCCGGTTCAATGGTCAAATTCAAGTCATATCGAAGTACATCGAAACAAGTTCGTTCCGGGCGAAGACCACCTTGTAATGAATCGCGTCGGGTGAATTCCTGAGCGTTGATTTGTTGTAATCCAAAAAATACTAGTATTAAGAGAAAAAATTTATACATAGTTTACTTTTCAATTAGTCGCAGTTTCGAT
>NZ_JBILTE010000046.1:0-15601 GCF_044371705.1 Flavobacterium sp.
TTCTCTAGCTTTTTATTAAACTTTTTTCAATTTTAATTATTTTTAAAAAATAATTTTATTTATTTTGTACTTCTTTTTCTATAATAATATTAGCCAACACTCTCTAAGAAAAAAACATCTACTTAACATTATAACATGAAAACTAAAAATATGAAAACTAAAATTTTATCATTTACAGCTATTATTTTGACATTAATCTCTTGTTCAAATGACAACGAGGAAACTAATACACCAACAACAAATCCAAACAAAGTTTTGGTTTTGAAAGTTGACTATGATACAAATCAGTTTGAAGGTGGAAAAGAATTTTCTTTTCCTAATACTACCTCTAATATGACCTTAACTAATCAATATGTTGCTCCTAGTGATTTTGGAAGTGTTAAAATTATTTATCAAGAATTAAACGAAACATTATTTGATGGAACAATTGTTTGGAGTGGTCTTGGACAAATTAATTATCCTCAAAATTTATTAAATGCAAATCAATTTGATACAGTTATGACAACTGATTATGTTACACCAATTTCAGGATTTGAGAATGTATTTAATCCAGATAATACAACATACAGTTATAATGAAGTATGGACTTCAATACAAAGTTTGGTAAAAGTTAGACAATATTTAAGTTCAAATCCGAACGCTAGTGTTAAACTATTTTTATACACTCCAAGTGTTGGAATTGGAAATCCAGCAGAATGGGATTGGATTATTTTTATGAAAAACTAAAAGATAGTACATCAGGAAGTTACAAAGCTTTAAGAAAAAGTAAATATAACTTTCGCAATTTGGCACCACTTTTAACCCTTTAATTTCCCACTAGTTATAAATGCAATGATTGTATAAAAATTGTAACTTTCTCTAAGAGGGGGAGCTAGAGTTTTTGTGTGTTTGTACTTGAGTTGTACTTGTTGCATTTTTTTCCAGATGTATATCATATTTCTTAATTCTGTCGCCTATATGGCACGTATTTGTCGTTTTTGCGACCGTTTATTCTTTATACATTTGTAAAATGAAAATAGGTGACCATATAAAAGAAATCAGAATTTCTAAGGGACTAACTCAATCGGAGCTATCTGAAAAGAGCGGAATTGCGGTAAGAACAATTCAAAGAATTGAAAAAAGTGAAGTCACTCCAAGTATTTATTCGCTAAATGCTATCGAAAAGGTATTAGCTATTAAATTGAATGAAGTTCCAATTGGCGAAAACGATGGGAAATTTGAATTCAAAATAGTCATTTCCAACTTTAGTAACCTTTTTGTAGATATTAAAACTTTATTCAAAAGAAATATGAAAACACTATTAGTACTTAGCATGGGCGTATTCGGCATTCTATTTTTCAAAGATTTGAAATCATCTTTTATTAAACTATCAGACAATTCTACCATTTCTGTTTCAAATACTAACTGCGACACTAAAAATGAATGCGATATAGAACTTGTCAAAAAAGACTTTAAGGGAAAGATAGTTTGGAAGCGAATTATCGGAGGAACCAGTTATGATAAAGCTGGTCAAGTAATCAGCACGAATGATGGCAGTTATATTTTGGTTGGCTCTACTAGCTCTTTTGGTAAAGGAAACTATGATGTATTAGTTGTTAAAGTTAGTTCAGATGGTGAAATTCTTTGGCAAAAAACATACGGAGAATTCTTGAATGATTATGGATTACGAATTTCATTAGTGGAGGGTAATCTATACCAAATAGAAGCTAGTAAGCAAATTTGTTCCACTTTCAATGTATCCAATGATTGTTATGACCAAGAGTGGTTATTTAGAATAGATGAGAGTGGACTTATTAAATAGTTTTCTACTAGTAAAATAAGTAATCATCACATCAAAATTGTAACTTTCTCTAAGAGTGGGAGAAGAAAGTAAAATCCATACTATTTATTTAGTTTGGATTTTTTTGTTAGAAGCAAGTTTTATAAGTCTTTACAGCCGTTGTAGGTACCATTCAACGTTGTCAACAGGTTACGTTTTTATTAAAAAAAAGGTTGCCATCAAATTTTTCGAGGTTCCTATTTTATAAATCCGACTTGGTACTGTTGTAAGAATGTTTATCATTCCTGCATCCCTTTGAACAATCGCATTACATCTTCCAATTTAAAAAGTTGTGTGCCTTCGTTCATTGTTGCAGCGGTTCCGCAACAGACACCCATTTGGATGACTTCTTTTAGTGGTTTGTTTTGGGATAATGCCCAAACCATGCCGCCAACCATACTGTCGCCAGCCCCAACCGTGCTTTTCTTTTCTGCTTTTGGTGCAGCTACGAATTCGGTGGTATCTTTTGAAACTAAAATCGCCCCATTGGCTCCAAGAGAAACTACAACAATTTGAGCAGCACCTTTATCAATTAATTTTTTTGCCGCTTTTTCAACTTCCGGCAATTCTAATCGTTCAACGCCAATTAGTTTTGCTAATTCTCCAATATTTGGTTTAATCATGTACACTCCCGTTTCCAGCACTTTTTGCAACGGTTCTCCTGAAGTATCAACAATCACTTTTATGCCGGAAGCTTTTACTATTTCGGCTATTTTTTGATAAAAATCTTTAGGCAAACCTTCGTTTAAACTTCCGCTAATAACCAAATATTCCGCTTTTAATTTTGCAACTATTTCGATTATTTTATCTTTTTCTACTTCTGAAAATTCATTTCCTGGAAACCCAAATCGGTATTGTGACTTGGATGCGTTATCAAACGCTATAAAATTTTCTCTAGTCCAGTTTTTGGTTTTTATGGCAATGCCTTTTATTTTTTCCTTCGTAATTAGTTCTTCAAGCATTTCACCTGTTGAACCGCCAGAGGTAAACAAACAAGTGGAACTTCCACCTAATTTATAAATAGCTTTAGACACATTAATTCCTCCACCACCCGCATCATATCTTGGTTTTTCGCAACGTATTTTTTGTTCGGCTATCAAATTAGTAAAGTTTGTGCTTTTGTCTAAGGATGGATTAATAGTGAGTGTTACTATGGTTTCAGTATTCATTTTGATTTGTTTTTATGATCATTTTGGTTGGAAATTTTTCGTAACGATAAAGATAATATAGGTGATGTAAGAACCAAAGCCTTGCACTCTGGTTCTTTTTCACCGTTAAATTACAAAATTGCCTCCGGACTTGCCACAAAAAAATCAATCATAGCGAGTATATTTACAAATGAAATAGGATTTGAATCATAAGTAAATATATACTAATGATTGATGTCTCATTGCTACACTTACTTTATACCTCCTATTTTTTCTAAACACTTTTAAAACCCGCTGCACTTGGTGCAAGTGTCTTGCTCATACCTTTCGGGATGCAATTGATTTGCTGAATTCGGTGTATTCACCCAAATTGTATAACTTCGAGATTGGAACTATATGTAGGTATTATGGAATATTTTTTTTTAATTTAAATAGGTGCATGATACGTATCAAATAAAAACTGTAGCGTTTCATTGATGTTATTCGCCTTTATGGTTGGGATTTCCGTGTTGGCATTTAACCAATCTTCAATGTTTTTCTCGAAATTTTTTCCTACTTCCGGAAGGATTTGCACGCCTAGTTTTTTTAGAGCAGCGGCATTGCATTCTTGTTCGTAATGATTTAAAATGGGGATACTAAGCACTTTTTTTCTGAGATATAACGCTTCTGCGGGTGTTTCAAATCCGCCACCGGTGATGATTCCGTGACAATTTATTAGACTTTCATTGAAATCTTTTTGGTTGACGGGGTAATAGGTGATGTTCCCAACGGTGTGCTTTGTTTTTACTTCACTCAAAAACCAATGAAACGCTTGATGCGGAAGTTTGTTAAACGCTTGTTCCAAACAATCTTTGTCAAAAGAAGGTAAGTAAACAGTAATATGTTTTAAATCTTTCGGTGCTGCTTGAAGGATTTCATCTTTGATGATGGGTGGATGAATAAAGGAATCGTATTGTTCAAAATGTAGACCAATGTGTTTGGGCGACGGGGCATAATGCTTGAAAATGGTTTCTCCTAAAAAGCTTTTCTTTTCGGGTCTGGGAGTAAGGTCAGAGATGAAGCTGGCTTGGTGACCAAATTGTACCGATTGCACTTTTTGTAATTTACATGCCAAAGCTGTTACCGAGTCGAAATCATTGATGATCACATTGTATTGCTTCAAAGGCAAAGCCTTGGCATCGTTATACATTTGGATGGGTTTAATATTTTTTGCAATCGCCAGATAATCCAAACCACCACATTTACTGTATAGTAAGCTGCAACCCTTACTTTTAAATTTCACGGGTAAATCAACCGGTAATGTTGCATTGTTTCCACTTAAAAAAAAGTCGACTGAGCCAAATTTCTGTAAATACGGATGCAACTGGATAGCTCTGCTGATGTGGCCGTTTCCTGTTGCTTGAATTGCATAAAATATTTTCATGAAAGTAGTTTTAAGTGAATTGGAAGCTCTCTTGGATTATTTAAAATCTTCTATTTTTTGAATTGAATATCCACGTGTTTTATTCAGATAAAATTTTAGTGATGATATCATAGGTTGTATCAATTTCATTGGGGTCTTGATCAGCAAATTCAGATTTTTGGTAGTGGTAAATACTCCATTTTTTTTTCTTGTATTCCAAAGCAGTTAAGTTTTCCACCCAGTCGCCACTATTCAGATACAGCACTTTACCGTGTTCGTTTACAATTTCTTTCATTTGCGGTTTGTGAATGTGTCCGCATACCACATAACTGTATCCTTTTTCAATAGCAATTTCGGCTGCTGTTGTTTCAAAATTGGAAACGAAAGCAACTGCTTTTTTCACACTGTCTTTGATCATTTTGGAGAAACTTCTTTTTTCTTTTCCAAAAAGAACACGTAGCCAATTGATAAAACTGTTGATTAAAATCAATAAATCATATCCTTTTCCTCCCAGTTTTGCTAGAATTTTTGCATAGCCTTTGGTGGAGGAATCAAATACATCTCCGTGAAAAATCCACGTCTTTTTTCCATCCAGTTCGAGGATTAATTTATCGACCAGTTCAAAATTCCCCAGAATTAAATCGGAGTATTTCCGTAAGGTTTCGTCGTGATTTCCGGTAATATAAATCACCCGAGTGCCTTGATTAGACATTTTTAAAATTTGACGCAGCACGTTCATGTGTGAAGAAGGAAAGTAATTTTTACTAAAGCTCCACATGTCGATGATGTCGCCGTTCAATACAAGAGTCTGAGGATGAATGGATTTGAGGTAGTGAAGTAATTCTTTGGCTTGGCAACCATAGGTTCCGAGGTGCACATCACTTATTACAACTAGAGGAATTTCTCTCTTTTTTTTCAAAATAAGTTTTTGCAAACATAAGGAGTGTATGTTACGGGAATGTTTGGGGAGTATTATTAAATATTCTCACTATAAATTGCTTATACTGCTATTCATTTCTGCTTTTTTTTCTTGAAAAGTTTTAAAATGCGGGTTGTTTACGAATTTCAAAATAACCTTAATCAAACCCAAATGTCGTCCCTACGGGACTTGTGAAAGAGCATGAATTGATTGTGATGATCTTTTTCGTTAGTTATTCGAATCTTAGTCAAAGTTCAAAAATTTGACAAAGATTTATTCAATCAAAAAGTCCGACACTTGCCGGACTTTTATATTAGAAGATAATTTTTTCTACAAATTCGCAAAGAAATCATTCCCTTTATCATCGGTGATGATAAATGCAGGGAAATCTTTGATAGTGATTTTTCGGACGGCTTCCATGCCAAGTTCTTCAAAATCGACTACTTCAACCGATAGGATGTTTTCTTTGGCCAGAATAGCAGCGGGACCTCCGATGGAACCTAAATAGAACCCACCGTATTTTTGACAGGCATTTCGAACTTCATCGGTACGGTTTCCTTTGGCCAACATAATCATGCTGCCGCCGTGTTTTTGGAATTCAGCCACATACACGTCCATACGTCCTGCGGTAGTTGGGCCAAAACTTCCGGAAGGCATTCCTTCAGGGGTTTTTGCCGGACCTGCGTAATACACCGGATGGTTTTTGAAATACTCAGGCATTGGTTTGCCGGCATCGAGCAATTCTTTGATTTTTGCATGAGCTATATCACGAGCTACGATTAAAGTCCCGTTTAATTTCAATCGGGTTTTGATGGGGTATTTTGATAATTCGGCCAGAATTTCTTTCATCGGGCGGTTCAAATCAATGGTAACCGGATCTTCCAAATGCGGAGCAGTTTCCGGTAAAAATCGTTTGGGGTTGGTTTCCAATTGTTCGACGAAAATACCTTCTTTGGTAATTTTTCCTTTGATGTTTCGGTCAGCTGAACAAGATACACCCATTCCAACCGGACAAGAAGCGGCGTGACGTGGCAAACGAATTACACGAACATCATGGGTTAAATATTTTCCTCCAAATTGAGCTCCGATATGACTTTCCTGACAGATCAGCTGCACGCGTTTTTCCCATTCTAAATCACGGAAGGCTTGGCCTGCCATATTTCCTGTGGTTGGTAAGTGATCAAAATAACCTGCAGATGCTTTTTTTACGGCTGCTAAATTCGCTTCGGCAGAAGTTCCACCAATTACTAAAGCTAAATGATAAGGTGGACAAGCGGAAGTGCCCAAATCCATGATGCGTTCACGTACAAAAGTATCGAGTGATTTTTCGTTTAATAGTGATTTTGTTTTTTGGTACAAGAAGGTTTTATTGGCAGAGCCTCCACCTTTTGCTAAAAACAGAAATTCGTAGTAGTTCCCTTTTTTGGAATAGATATCAATTTGTGCCGGTAAGTTTGAGCCTGAATTTTTTTCTTCAAACATCGAAATCGGCACTATTTGCGAATAGCGTAAGTTTCTTTTTTGGTAGGTGTTAAAGATGCCTTTTGACAACCACTCACCATCATCCACACCCGTGTAAACATCTTCTCCTTTTTTTCCCATGACAATTGCTGTTCCGGTATCTTGACACGATGGCAATTGTCCTTCCACTGCCACCACAGCATTTTGCAAAAGATTATAGGCTACAAAACGATCGTTGTCGGTCGCTTCCGGGTCGTCGATGATTTTTCGTAATTTTTCCAGATGCGAAGAGCGAAGCATGAAAGACACATCGCTTAGAGCTTCTTCGGCTAAAAGTTCTAAACCTTTCGGGTCAATCGTCACAATTTCTCGGTCGCCTAATTTTTCAACTTTTACATAATCGGAAGTGATTTTACGGTAATTGGTGTCGTCTTTTGTCGTTAAATAAGGGTCTTGGTAAATAAAATCCATGGTGTTAAAAATTTAGCGTAAAGTTACCAATTATTAAGGAATTTGAAAACAGATATTTTAGTAAACTTGAGTTGTTTAATTCGTTTTTAACTCCAAAACATTTCGTTACATTTGCATCCTATTTAAAGAGAATTGATATGTTACAATTAGCCGTTATTCGAGAGAACAGAACCCAAGTAATTGCCGCTTTGTCTAAGCGAAATATGGATGCCGAAACCTTGGTAGATGCTGTATTGAATTTAGATGAGCAACGACGTGCCACCCAAGTGGCTTTAGATAATGTGTTAGCTGAGGCTAATGTGTTATCCAAGCAAATTGGCGATTTGATGAAATCCGGTGCTCATTCGGAAGCAACTGAATTGAAAGCTAAAACCGCTCAATTAAAAGAACAAACGGCCCAATTGAAAGAACAATTGGAGCAATACACCGCAGATTTAGCTCAAGAATTATATAAAATACCCAATACGCCGGCTGCAATTGTACCGGAAGGGAAAACTCCGGATGATAATTTGAATGTGCATCAAGAAGGAGCTATTCCGGTTTTACATGAAGGTGCATTACCACATTGGGAATTGGTAAAAAAATACGACATCATCGATTTTGAATTGGGTGTAAAAATTACCGGAGCAGGTTTCCCCGTTTACAAAGGAAAAGGTGCCAAGTTACAACGGGCTTTGATTACCTACTTTTTGGATAAAAATACTGAAGCAGGTTATTTGGAATACCAAGTACCGCATTTGGTGAATGAAGCATCGGGTTTTGGAACCGGTCAGTTGCCGGATAAAGAAGGTCAGATGTACCATGATGCGACCGATAATTTGTATTTGATTCCAACGGCTGAAGTGCCTGTAACCAATATTTTCCGCGATGTGATTTTAAACGAAAGTGAGTTGCCTGTGATGTGCACCGGTTATACCCCCTGTTTCCGCAGAGAAGCAGGTTCGTATGGAGCACACGTTCGCGGATTGAACCGTTTGCATCAATTTGACAAAGTAGAAATTGTGCGTATCGAACATCCGGACAAATCGTATGAAGCGTTGGATGGAATGGTGGAACATGTGAAAGGCATTTTAAACGAATTAAAATTACCGTACCGAATCTTACGTTTGTGCGGCGGTGATATGGGCTTTACATCTGCTTTGACTTATGATTTTGAAGTGTTTTCAACGGCACAAGATCGTTGGTTGGAAATCAGTTCGGTTTCCAATTTTGAAACTTTTCAAGCGAATCGTTTGAAATTGCGATACAAAGACAAAGACGGCAAAAATCAATTGGCTCATACCTTGAATGGAAGTTCCTTGGCTTTGCCACGTGTGATGGCCGGAATATTAGAAAATTACCAAACCCCGGAAGGTATTGTAATCCCAGAAGTACTGCGACCTTACACCGGTTTTGATAGCATTAGCTAAAAAAGTTAATCTTTATAAAAACACTGTACTAATTAGCAAAAAAAAGCTACTTTAGTACATTGTTTTTTTTAAATATATTATGAATTATCGCCTGCTTTTTTTATTCTTTTTAATTCTGAGCTCACTTACTTATGGGCAAAATGAACAATTGGCACAAAATTATTTTGACAAAGGCTCGTTTGAAAAAGCGTTGGTGAGTTATGAAGAGTTGTTAAAAAGTCAGCCCGGAAACGGCAATTATTTTCAACGGGTGATTGATTGTCGCCAACAATTAATGCAGTATGAAAAAGCACATGTGGAGCTGGAAGAACGTTATAAGAAATACAAACAGGCCAATTTATTGGTAGAGATTGGGTATAATTATCAACTGCAGCAGGAGCTCCCGAAAGCTACAACTTACTACGAAGAAGCGTTGACCAAAATTGATGAAAACCCTACTTGGGTGTACAGTATCGCTTCCGCTTTTGAAAAGAAAGTGTTGTTAGAATATGCCTTAAAGTCATATGAACGTGCAGTTGCAATTGATCCGAAATCGCGTTTTAATTACCAAATGGGATTATTGTACGGTCAGTTAGGGAAACAGGATTTAATGATTGAAAAGTTTTTAGACGAGTTGTACACCAATCCTCAAAACGGGGTGTTGATCCAAAACCAGTTTGCACTCTTTATGGGGAATGATGTTGATTTGGTATTTGCCACTCAATTGCGAAAAGCGTTATTGATTCGTGTGCAAAAAGACCAAGATTTATTTTGGAATCAGATGCTCAGCTGGTTTTTTGTGCAGCAGAAAGAGTATGGCAAAGCATTTATACAGGAAAAAGCTATTTATAAACGCGAACCGGATTCGTTTTCAAATATTGTCAACCTCGCTGAATTAGCCATTGAAGATCAAGCGTTTGAAACAGCTAAAGAAATTTTCGGATTTATCCTAGAAAACACCCAAGATATTGAGTTGCAGATTCAGTCCCATTACTATTTGCTGGATATGCGAATCAATGAAGGGACCTCTAAAGACTATCCGCAAATTGCTACCGATTTAGAGTTGCTTTTGAAGCAGTACGGCATCAGTCCGTTTTCGCTGGATTTACAATTATTGCAGGCCGAGTTCTTAGCGTTTGTTATGAAAAATTCTGAGAAAAGTAAGCTGGTTTTAGATGAATCCCTAGCATTGCCTCTCAACCGTTTTCAAATTGCCCGTGTAAAAATGACCTTGGCAGATGTGTTGCTTTTTGAAGAGAAGTTTAATCAAGCGTTGTTGTATTACTCACAAATTGAAGAAGATTTAAAAAACGATGAGTTAGGTCACGAAGCCAGTTTGAAAGCTGCTCAAACCAGTTATTACAAAGCCGATTTCGAATGGGCTTTGGTGCAGGTGAAGGTTTTAAAAACAGCCTCTACGCAATTAATTGCCAATGATGCATTGGAATTATTTTTATTAATTAACGACAATACGGTTGCAGATTCTACACAAACCGCTCTGAAATTATTTGCCAAAGGCGATTTTCTGCTGTATCAAAAGCGAAATCAAGAGGCTTTGGTACAATTTCAAAACATTCTTAAAAATCATAAAGGAGAAGAAATAGAAGACGAGACCTTGTTGCGAATTGGGCAGACCTATGAAAAATTGTCTAATCCCACAGAGGCTTTACCTTATTACCAGCAAATAATCGATCAGTTTCCTGATAGTATTTATCGTGATGAAGCGTTCTTTTTTTCAGCCGAAATTTACAACCTGAAATTGCAAGATCCGGAAAAAGCAAAACCTTTGTATGAGGCCGTTTTGTTTAACCACCAAGACAGTATTTATTTTGTAGATGCCCGAAAGAAATTTCGTCAACTTCGTGGAGATACCAACATTTAATAGATTTAGACACACAGTACTTATCATGATTTTATATAACGTAACGATTAATATCGATCGCAGTGTTCACGACCAATGGATGCAATGGATGCAAACCAAACATATCAATGATGTATTAGCTACCGGTAAATTCACTTCCGCCCGAATGGTAAAAGTTCTGGTTGACGAAGATGAGGGAGTCACCTATTCCATTCAATATGTTACCGACAGTAAGGACAAATTGGAACGTTATTATTTAGAAGATGCTCCTCGTTTGCGTCAGGAAGGATTGGCCCTTTTTGCCGATAAAATGTTGGCTTTTCGAACAGAGTTGCAGGTAATCAGCGAGCATTTTGCTGAATCTGTTATGCAGTAAACTTCACTAACAACTCAGTAACTTAGCGACTCAGTTACTCAGCAACTTAAAAATGAAATGGAAAAAGTAAGAGCTAAAAAGCACCTCGGACAACATTTTCTCAACGATGAAAACATCGCTCAAAAAATAGCAGATAGTCTTACATTGGAAGGATATTCTAATGTGTTAGAAATTGGTCCCGGAATGGGTGTGCTTACCAAATATCTGTTGGAAAAACCCATCGCTACCTATGTGATTGAAATTGATACCGAGTCGGTAGCTTATTTGCAAGAACATTATCCGAAATTGGAGGGTAAAATCATTTCCAAAGACTTTTTAAAATACAATATAGCCGAAGTCATGGGCAAAGAGCCCTTTGCGATTATTGGTAATTTTCCGTATAATATTTCCACGCAAATCGTTTTTAAAACGTTGGAATTGCGTCATCAAATTCCTGAATTTTCAGGGATGTTTCAGAAGGAAGTAGCGGAACGCATCTGTGAAAAAAAAGGCACCAAAGCTTACGGAATCCTATCTGTTTTGGCTCAAGCATTTTATGAAGCAGAGTATTTATTTACGGTTTCAGAACATGTTTTTACGCCACCGCCCAAAGTAAAATCAGGGGTTTTGCGATTGCGACGAAAAGAGAATTATCAATTGCCTTGTGATGAGAAGTTGTTTTTTACGATAGTTAAAACAGCTTTTAATCAACGCAGGAAAACACTTCGTAACAGTTTAAAAACATACCAACTATCTGATAATTTAAAAGAAGATACTATCTTTGACCTCAGACCGGAGCAACTTTCGGTAGAACAATTTATTGATCTAACGCTAAAAATAGCCGCCGATGGAGTTTAAAATCAGCAGAGAATTTCTCAAGCAAATTGAGCAGTTAATACAAGAGAATAAGGAGCAGGAGTTACACGACTTGCTTCATGAAATTCATTATGCTGATATTGCCGAAATCATGGAAGAATTAGACCATGTGGAGGCGAGTTATATTTTTAATATTCTAGACAGCGAAACTACTTCTGAAATTCTATTGGAATTGGATGAAGAAGTTCGTGAAAAAATCTTACGCGATTTATCCCCTAAGGAAATTGCCGAAGAGTTGGACGAACTTTCTACCGATGACGCCGCAGATATTATCGCGGAACTTCCCCAATCGAGAAAAGAACAAGTTATTTCGGAGCTGGAAGATGTTGAGCACGCCAAAGACATTGTGGATTTGTTACGTTACGACGAAGATACTGCCGGTGGTTTGATGGGGAAAGAATTAGTAAAAGTTAATGAAAACTGGACCGTACTTACTTGCGTGAAAGAAATGCGGATTCAAGCTGAAAATGTTTCACGAGTACATTCCATTTATGTGGTAGATGATGAGAATCGATTGAAAGGACGTCTGTCTTTAAAAGATTTATTGACCACTTCAACTAAAACCCACATCAGTGAAGTGTACATCCCTAAAGTAGATTATGTTCGCGTAGATACGAAAGACGTAGAAGTAGCCCGTATCATGCAAAAATACGATTTGGAAGCCATTCCGGTTGTTGATGAATTAGGACGTTTGGTGGGACGAATCACCATTGATGATATTATTGACGTTATTAAAGAAGAAGCCGATAAAGATTACCAATTAGCTGCCGGTATCTCCCAAGATGTTGAAGCGGATGACAGTATTATCGAACTCACCAAAGCTCGTTTACCTTGGTTAGTTTTAGCACTTTTGGGAGGATTCATCGCTGTAAAAGTGACGGGACAATTTGAAGAAGCGATGGAAAATTTCAGAGTGTTATTTTTTTTCACACCACTAATTGCCGCCATGGCCGGAAATGTGGGTGTGCAATCTTCTGCAATTGTGGTTCAAGGTCTAGCAAACAACACGATGGGAGGAACTCTTTGGCAACGCCTATTTAAAGAGATGAAATTGAGTATTTTCAACGGATTAATTCTATCCGTTATATTGTTATTAGGTAGTCATTTTTTATTAGGTGTTGAATATATTATTGGGATTACTGTTTCTATTGCATTAATCACTGTTATTGTAATAGCTTCATTGATTGGGACTTTTGTGCCGATTACTTTGAACAAATACGGTATCGATCCTGCGTTAGCTACCGGTCCGTTTATTACCACAAGTAATGACATTTTTGGGATTTTGATTTATTTTTCTATTGCAAAAGTCATACTTGGTTTTTAAATCTAAAAACGTTTTTTGAACACAGATTATAAAAATCAGAAGAATCTTTAAAATCTTCCGGCATTCAACAAATTAAATTGTGTATTTTTAGAGTTATAAACCAACCATCATGAACATTCACATCATTGGAGGTGGCAATCTAGGAGTTGCCATTGCTTTAGGATTTGCTCATTTTACTAAAGGAAATCAAATCACGGTTACCCGACGAAATGTAGCATCTATTAAACATTTGGAAGCCAAGGGTATTATCGTTTCTTATGATAATACGCTGAATATTCAGCAGGCGGATTTAATTCTGTTGACCATCAAACCCTATCAGATGGATGCTGTTTTAAACGAAATTTTGCCCTACATTTCCAACAAGATGATTGCTTCGGCAGTGAGTGGAGTTTCTATGGAAACCTTGGAGCAAAAAACCAACGCTGCTCATTCTATTGTTCGTATTATGCCCAATATTGCTGCACAATTTGCGGAGAGTGCTACCTGTATTTCCTTTTCAGAAAAAAATAAAGTAGCAGGAGAAAAAGTCGTTGAATTGTTCAATCATTTAGGAACCGCGATTGTCATTGAAGAAAAATTGATGGATGCCGCTACCGTTTTGGGAGCATGCGGAACTGCTTATGCTTTACGCTACATTCGTGCCGCGATGCAAGCCGGCATAGAAATTGGTTTTGATGCACCAACGGCTTTAGCCATTGCATCGCAAACGGTGAAAGGAGCCGCCAAAATGGCTCTGGATGAAAAAGTACATCCCGAACAATTAATCGACCGCGTGACCACTCCGCAAGGTTGCACAATTGTAGGATTGAATGAAATGGAACACCAAGGATTCAGTTCGGCGTTGATCCGCGGAATCAAGACTTCGTTGCAGAAGATTAAGGAGTAATTGAGAAGGTAAACTATTCTATTTTAGTATAATCGCAATCGTCTGGAACTATTAAATATTTATCAATCTTTACCAAACTTTTCAGTTGCATTTTATAGGTGATTTCTCCTTTTACATTTTTATGATAGATGATATAAGGACTTCCATTGGGAATGTTTCGTTCTTTTTTCCATTCTTCGTAACAAGTATGGTGAATTAAAAAAGGAAAAAAATTCGGACTACTTTTGTCAACAATATAATGAATGGCCACAATTTTTTTTCTTTTTTGATACTTCAAACTTCTATTGCATTTAATGTAGTAATGATAGTAGCTTGTATTGTTGATTATTGTATCCGTTAGATTTACAAATTCGTAATTGCCCACTTGGAATTTAAAAGGGTTGGAAAAAGGTTTGACATTTTTACAATCGGTTGTTATTTTTTCAGCAGTATTCAATGAATTTTTGTTGATCGTAGAATTTATTAAAATTCCATCATTATCTATAAATAGTATTCCATATTTAGAAGAATCACGATTATTTAATACCATCATATAGCCATTCTTGCTGCTGTTTACTAAAAAGGTTTTAGCAGAATCTTTTTCTTTGTTTTTTTTAATTGAAATTGACTTGTCAAAATTTAAAATATAATCAAAATCATAGTTCTTTTGTGAATAACAAAGTTGAACCAACAAAGTGAAAGAAAGTAGCCAGAAGTTTTTCATTAGGATTGTAGTGTAAAATGTATTCATTTAAAAAGATAACCTTATTTTTGAATGATTAAAAGAAGTAACAATTGAAAGCGAATATAATAAAAATCCTTCATATCGATTCCAATCACCCCTTATTATGGGAACAATTGGAGCAGGCTGGATTTGAAAATCATCAAGATTACAAATCGTCTAAATCGGAAGTGGAAGCCAAAATAAAAGATTTTCACGGAATCGTGATTCGTAGCCGATTCAAAATTGATCAAACTTTTCTTGACAAAGCAACGAATCTGCAATTCATCGCCCGAGTAGGAGCAGGTTTAGAAAGTATTGATTGTGACTATGCTCAGCAAAAAGGCATTCATTTGATTGCCGCTCCGGAAGGAAATAGTAATGCAGTGGGCGAACATACTTTGGGAATGTTACTTTCGTTGATGAACAAATTGGCTCAAGCCAATCAGTCGGTGAAAAGCCGTCATTGGATTCGCGAAGGTCACCGCGGTTATGAATTGGAAGGTAAGACCGTTGGTCTCATCGGTTATGGCAACATGGGAAAATCATTTGCCAAAAAATTACGCGGATTTGATGTAAACGTTTTGTGCCATGATATTTTGCCCAACGTTGGCGATCAAAATGCGAAGCAAGTTTCACTCGAAGAGTTGCAGCAAAAAGCCGATGTAGTGTCCTTGCACATTCCTTGGACACCTGAAACCGATCAATTAGTTAATCGCGATTTTATAGCTGCTTTTGCCAAACCATTTTGGTTGATTAATACAGCGAGAGGAAAATCGGTTGTTACTACCGATTTGGTTACCGGTTTACAATCCGGCAAAATTTTAGGAGCCGGTTTGGATGTTTTGGAATATGAAAAATTATCATTTGAAACCTTATTTGAAGGCGAACGACCCGAAGCATTGAGTTATTTATTGCAAGCAGAAAATGTACTTTTATCACCACATATCGCGGGTTGGACGTATGAAAGTCACGAGAAATTGGCACAAGT
>NZ_JBILTE010000201.1:0-4583 GCF_044371705.1 Flavobacterium sp.
TACAGCTGGCATTCAACCTGATCCGTATTTTGCTGTATATGGCGCTTCAAAAGCTTATGTGATTAGCTTAACAGAGGCAATTCATAAAGAATTTGAAAACACCGGAGTTACTGCCACTGTACTGTCGCCAGGTGCAACAAAAACTAAATTTATGGAAAGAGCCGATATGTCTAATGCGAAGCTTTATGAAAGTGGCGTAATGACTGCCAAAAAAGTGGCCCAAGTTGGTTTCGATGGAATGATGAGAGGAAGTCTGCATGTAATACCTGGCTTTAAAAATAAACTACTCGCATTTTTCTCAAGTATTACGCCTTCAAGCAAATTACGGCTTAACATCGCGGCGAAGGTGATGAGCCGAAAAGACCAATAAAAGTTAGTTAAAAAACGGTTTATTAGTAAACAACAAAAAATAGAGTATTATGACAAGAGAAACAAAAAAGACAAGCGGCTTTATCCTTTTAACTGTGCCTTCTATTATTTATGGGGGCTATTTTTTGCTTACCATTCTGAGTGGTCAGCAAGAATATTTAGCGTTAACTCATTTTCAAAAATCGATGTTTCGTGCCGGGCATGCCCATGCTGGAGTTTTGGTAATTCTTGCACTAGTAGCCCAAATTTTCACAGACTATTCTTCATTATCAGGAAGCTGGAAATGGATTTCGCGACTGTCATTTCCCATTGCGGCTATTGCCATAAGTTTAGGATTTTTTGCAGCAGCCATAGGCAAGCAAATTAATGAACCAACAGCACTCATTGTTATTTTATATATTGGTATGGCGATTTTAATATTGGGACTTTTAACATTGGCGATAGGTTTGATAAGAGAAAAGAAAACCGCCTCATAACTGCAAAATAGCGCAGTGACTGGTATTTTGCACTATTTTAATCTCGTTAAAATTTCTTAAAGTTAGTTTTACGTAGAACGGAAACGACTGCTACTTGCAAAAACAGAAATTTTTATGAAAATTTACAGCCCAAAGGTAAATCAGACTGAAATTAAAAACGTGACACATAAATTAACTGTAAAAAGATGAGTACTATTCCCTTTCAGACAATAGATTGGAATTCAGTTGAGAAAATCGAATACAAAGGCGAAGCAGGAATTGCAATTTGGCAAACAATCCAATTTAATGGGCTTAGAGTAAGAATTGTAGAATATTCAGAAGGATATTTAGCAGACCACTGGTGCAAAAAAGGGCATATTGTACATTGCTTAGAAGGAGCATTTGTAAGCGAATTAAGTACAGGCGAAAAAATTAAACTAGCCAAAGGGGAAACTTATATTGTATCAGATGAACTTAGTTCACATCGTTCTGTTTCCAAAAATGGTGTCAAGCTTCTTATTATTGACGGAGATTTTTTAAAATAAAAACCGAATGTTAGTAATAACTCCTAAGCTGGTGCAAGCGTCACGTTCGTACTTTATATCATTGTGGGCACGAGCAAGATGCTCGCGCTAGCTGGGGGTAGTTCTTTACAGCCACTTTGTTTCGCTTTCAGTTGCATCTAGAATGTCGATAGCTAATGCTAATTTGAAATGTTCTGCTACTTTAAAAGCGTCGGCTTTATTGTCTGTTTTATAAAATGTTAGATGCTTATTTCGATTATAAAATAGATTTAATAATATTACCTCATTTGTAAAAGTTGTCGTTGCAGTTACAACATTTACTGTTTGATTTTCTTTAGTCCTAAAAACCGAAATATATTCAAATTCTGGACAAGGTTTCCATTTTCCGACATGCATGCCAAAGATTGACTTAACAGTTCTATAAGTTTTGTTTTCTAAATTAATTTGTGAACCTTCTCGCAATAATAAGTTTATACCAATTACAATAAATATTAGACCAAATAAAATATTGCTTGTTATAAAAATATATAAACCAGCAATAATAATTAATATTCCAAATACTTTTTTCATTAATGGAATATCTTTTAAGTATGTAATTATGCTCATAAAATTATGTTATTTAGATAATTTTTTGTTAACGTTTCGCCGCATGGCGAGGTTGCGAAACATGTAACCATTTGTTTTCCATTAAATATATAACTTCTTTCGAAATGTGAGCGTGAATTTATCACAAAATTCGCAATCTTGCCAAACTGTTAGAGCCAGTTTTTTATTTTCCTTCTAGTTGTCTTTGGTATTTCTCTGCATCATAAGTTCCAATTGATTTTTGCACTAGTCCTTGGTCATTCATTGTCCATTCTTCAAATCCACTGAAATCAACTTTATTTCCAGTTCCGCCAGGTCCAGTATTTGTTCCTTTAAAAGTCCAATAATATCTATAAGTTCCTTTCTCGACAGTTAAACTGTCCATAGATAATTCAATATCAGGGAATGCCTCCATATAGGATTGAGCGGTTTCTGCTAATTGTTTTCTTCCAACTGCTGGTTTTCCATTGTTTACTGTTAGTATTCCATCTTCAGCATAAAATGAAGCCATCTTTTCTGGTTCTTTGCTATTCCAGGCATCAGTATATTTTTGTCCAAATTCGAGCATTTTGTCATATTTAGATTTGTCAGATTTACATCCTGTCATTGTTGTTAAGATTATTAGAATTGTCGTTAAGATTGAAAATTTCGTTTTCATATGTTTTTTTTAAATTGGCTCTAACTATTACATGTCATCTAATATATACAACTTTTTCATCTTTTTTAAAAATCAACCCAAGTCTTATCTGATATAAAATATCAAAACCCAACCCCATCCACAACTTCCATCTCCTTTCCCAAAACCGGATGCCAAAACCGTATCAGTTCCGCATGCAAATACAAGCGGTCGGCTTTGGTGCCGTATAAATCATCGCCAACTATTGGGGTGTTCAAACCTTCGGGATGGGCAGCGTGTACCCGCAACTGGTGCGTGCGTCCCGTGATGGGGTGAAAGTGTACCAAGGTGGTGTTTTCGCGTCGTTCAATGACGTTCCATTGCGTTTTAGCGGGTTTGCCGTGTTGGTAACACACCAATTGATTCGGGCGGTTGTCTAAATCTACCCGCAAGGGCAAATTGATTTCGCCGCTGTCTTGCGCTATTATTCCGGAAAGTAACGCAACATATCGTTTTTGAACGGTACGTTTCATGAATTGTGCTTGCAAATTCAAATAAACTTCAGTGGTTTTTGCAAGTACTAAAATACCGGAAGTCGACATATCCAAACGATGCACAATCAGCGGACCTGTAGCTTCAGGAAATTTTTCTTTGTAGCGACTATACACCGAATCTTGTATCGATTTCCCGGGAACGGATAAAAATTCCGCCGGTTTGTGGACGACGGATAAGTAGTCGTCGTCGTATAAAAAAGTGAGTTCTTTTCCTTCTGCCGGATTTTGAATCAGCGGATTTTCATCCATTGCAATGCCTTCCAACATGTGAGCCAAAATAGGCTTGCATTTTCCGGTACAAGCCGGATAAAAATGACCGTGTTTACGTATTTCCGATTTCGGTGATTGTCCCCACCAAAATTCTGCCATTGCAATCGGTTTGAGTTGGTGCGTAAACGCATACTGCAACAATTTCGGAGCCGCACATTCTCCCGCACTTGCAGGCGGATTGTCTTCAAAAATAGCTGCGAGACTTTTGGAAACGCCGTATTGATTTAAAAAGGAATACTGCTCAAACAATTTCTGTTGCAACGCTGCCGATTTCGCTTTGCGTTCCTCTTTTAGCTGATTGATTTTGGATTGAAATTCGGCCACTTTTTGTTGAGCTTTGGCAATTTCTTGGTTCCAAAAGTGGTTCATTTGCTTGAGTTGAATGCTTTCTAATTGGCTTTCTTTACTCAGACTTTTTTGCAAGGATTTAGAGGATTCAAAATCCAATTCACGTTCCGCTTTTTCTCGTAAGGCATCACGACGGATTTTATTTTGTTTGCTCAGCTCTTTCTTTTCGGCTTTGTCCTTTTCAGCCAGCAATAGGGTGGAAGCTAGTTCGTATTGACATTGAATGAACTCCGGGTTATTTTCTAACGCTTCAATTCTTCGGTTGTAGTCGTTTAGGATTTTTTCTTCTTGTTTAAAAAACCCATCTTGTTGCAACATATCAAACACGGGAGGCACAAAATGAGTATGTTCGTTACTATCGGCCAATTTACCGGAGAATGCCGCGAGGTAACCGATCGTACCTATTTGATTTTGAACAACTAGCACACCAAACATTTTTCCGATAACTAAACCCTTTTGACCTTTTTGCAAACCAAAATTATGTTCCCAATCGGTTTGTGAGGCTAGATATTCCTGCAATTCTGCAGCAGCCATTTTACTCAATTCATGCGGTTCGTAAAAAAAGGGAAAGGTGAATTTTTCGGGTAAGTTGACACCTGAAATGGGCTTTTGGAATGCAATCAAATGAGCGGGATGTTTCATTGTTGCAAAGCTAAAAAAGGAAATGGGATTAATAGGATTAAGTGCTGAAAAATGGGAGAATTCTTTATCTAAACAACAAATCTAGTTCAAGAATCATCGACTGTTAATAAAAGTATTAAATGCATTTTTGGCTTCAGTACTAGTAAATAGTGCGTTATGTCCGTAGCCACTTACTTCTAAAAACTCACTGGTTTGGCAATTGGTGCAATTCAACACTTCC
>NZ_JBILTE010000202.1:0-4559 GCF_044371705.1 Flavobacterium sp.
GCCAATTAAAACCAAAGCTAACTCATCACCTATTTCTTCAATCTTAGCTAAAATATCTTCCAAGCGAATGTTATGTTCCCCTTCTCTTCTTTTAATTTCTACAATGATTTCCTTAGGATTTATTCCTAAATTTTGTGCATGAAACTGAGCCTGACTTTGAAACATGTATTGATCGGAGGGAAAGGCTTTTTCTTCACAAAGAATTTTATATTTTTTTTGAGTTGGACGGTAAAATGAAACCATCATTAAGTGAAGATTCACCGTAAGTGTATTCATTACTGTTATCTCAGACGGTCTTGCACCGACAATTCCACTTAAAGGAGCGGCAAAACGTTCGTGGTAATCCCACCAAGGTTTATCTGCATAAAAGTGACCTTCCACCGCGAGATTTGCCCAATCGTTCATTACTTCATCTACATATGCTTTGGTTCGCTTGGGTTGTAATCCCAGTGAATTTCCGGTAAAGTAAATAACTTTAGTACCATTTACTGTTGGGAAAATAAATTCGTCACGGTATTTAAAAAGTTCGTCTTGGGCGTCTAATTGTTTTGCAAATTCGCGTGTATTTTGAAAATTCATGCCATAGTTTGTTTGAGTGGTAAAGATACTAATTTTTTGGATTCTGTACGGACAAGTCGCAACCTGTCACTTCGCGATTAGAGATAAACTATTTTGAAATCAAATTTTGTTTACAGCACTATTTGCGTTAGGGATTGCAGCGGAAAGCCCACAGCACAAAATGTCAATTTTCTTGGGTACAAAAAGCGACCAAAGGGAGCTCTTTTGTGTCCTTAGAAAATGGCATTTTGGGCGAGGACTTGGAGTGAAAAGCCCGTATAACGCCCAAAAAAAATCCCAACCTAAAAAGATTGGGATTTTGAATTTTTAGATGATTAACATCGCATCGCCATACGAATAGAATCGGTATTTTTCTTTAATTGCTTCTTCGTACGCTTTTTTCATTAAATCATGTCCGCAAAAAGCAGAAATCATCATTAATAATGTGGATTTTGGTGTATGAAAATTGGTAATCATACAATCGGCAATACTAAAATCATACGGCGGGAAAATAAATTTATTGGTCCACCCTGTAAAAGGATTCAACTCTCTGTTTGAGGAAACTGAACTTTCAATAGCTCTCATCGAGGTGGTTCCTACACAACAAATTCGTTTCTTTTTTATTTTTGCAGCATTCACAATATCACAGGCTTCCTGATTAATGATTAATTCCTCAGAATCCATTTTATGTTTTGATAAATCTTCCACTTCAACGGGATTAAAAGTTCCAAGGCCAACGTGTAAGGTCACTTCGGCAAAATTTACTCCCTTAATTTCCATTCTTTTCATCAAATGTTTAGAAAAGTGCAAACCAGCGGTTGGTGCCGCTACAGCTCCTTCCACTTTTGCATAGATGGTTTGGTACCGTTCTTCATCTTCCGGAGTCACTTCTCGCGTGATGTATTTTGGTATGGGAGTGTCGCCAAGTTCACGCAATTTTAAACGAAATTCTTCGTACGAACCATCGTAAAGAAAACGCAATGTTCTACCTCTTGAAGTTGTATTATCAATTACCTCAGCTACTAATGAATCGTCATCGCCAAAGTATAATTTGTTTCCTATTCTAATTTTTCTCGCAGGATCTACTAAAACATCCCAAAGACGTTGTTCCGCATTCAGCTCACGTAATAAAAACACTTCTATTCTAGCACCTGTTTTTTCCTTATTCCCGTATAAACGAGCAGGAAAAACTTTGGTATTATTCATAATCATGACATCGCCATCGTCAAAATAGTCAATAATGTCTTTAAATAATTTGTGCTCGATGGTTTTCTTTGCCCTGTTTATAACCATTAAACGAGATTCGTCACGGTTTTCTGCTGGATATTCAGCCAATAGTTCGGTTGGAAGATTGAATTGAAAGTGTGATAATTTCATTAAAAGTAGATTAAAAGTTTAAAAGTTTAAAAGTTTAAGGGTTATATCCGAAAACATCTAAAATTCAAGTTGCAAATATACACCTGCGAAGTAGGGGTTGTCAAGTGTTTTGATGTTTATTTTTTCAGAAAGGTGCTAAGGTGCTAGGACACTAGGGTTCTAAGTTAAATTTATTCTGAAAAACCCTAAGTTCGTTATCTTATTTGAAAACCAAATGATTTTAAATCATCCCAAAAGGTAGGATATGATTTTGAAACTACCTCAGCATTTTGAATGGTAATTGGCATTTTAACTGCTAAAGTGGCAAAAGCCATTGCCATTCGGTGGTCTTGGTAGGTAGCCACCCCACCCTGCGGGTACCCCTCTAAAGGGGAATATTCGTTTTCAAATAAATTATGAGCTAAAAGTGTCAAACTATCATTTGTAACTGAAATAGTTGCTCCGAATTTAGATAGTTCATTTTTAAGTGCTTCCAATCGGTCGGTTTCCTTGATTTTTAATGTGTGTAAACCGGTTAAATGGCACTCAATTCCTAGTCCGAAACAAGTGACTGCGATAGTTTGGGCGATATCGGGGGAATCGCTTAGTTTAAAGTTTAAAGTTTCAGGTTTCAGGTTATTTACTTTGTGCAAAATTATTCCGTTACTTTCGAAGACCGTTTGAACACCGAAACTTTTGTAAATTTCGACCAAAGCGGCATCACCTTGCAAGCTGTTTTTTTTGTAGCTGGAAAGTGTAATTTGTGTCCCGATTTCTGATAAAGCAATGATGGAATACCAATAGGAGGCTGATGACCAATCGGATTCTATAATTAGAGGTTGCGGGTTGCGGGTTGCGGGTTGCGGGTTGATTTTGATACAATTCACTTCAAAAGAAGTTTCAACACCAATTTCGTTTAATAAGGCTAAAGTCATTTTAATATACGGAACAGAGGTGATTTCACCGTGAAGTGTCAATTCTAAACCGTTTTCCAGTTTTGGAGCAATTAATAATAAGGCCGAAATATATTGACTGCTAACATTGGCATCAAGCGTTACTTTATTTTTTGAAAGTTTTTTCCCTTTGATTCTTATGGGCGGAAAACCTTCGTTTTCTTCATAGGTTATATCTGCACCTAGATTTTTTAAAGCATCCACTAAAATTTTTATCGGACGTTCTTTCATTCGGGAAGAACCAGTCAAGATTACCTCTTTTCCTTCTTGAATGGCAAAAAAGGCAGTGAGAAATCGCATGGCTGTGCCGGCGTGATGAACGTCAAAAAGATGGAAGATGGAAGATGGAAGATTGAAGTCTTGTAAAACTTTAAGCATCACTTCGGAATCATCGGAATTGGAGGTGTTTTCTAAAGTGATGTTCGGGTACAATGCTTGCAACAACAACAATCGGTTAGTTTCAGATTTGGAACCGGTGATTTTAAGTTGAAGGTTGCGAGTTGCGGGTTGCGGGTTGTATGAAAGGCTTAGATTCATTTTTTTGTATAATGTATATTGCAAAGCTGTATAATGTAATTTTCCACACAATAAATCTTTACAAAAGACAGTTATTTCAGTTTGTCATTATTCTGATGTCTATCATGATCGCGTTTGGTTTTGATATCCATTTTTTTATCAAAAGCGGCTTGCAAATCGACTCCAGTCTGGTTGGCGAGGCACAAAACTACAAAAACCACATCGGCCAATTCTTCGCCTAGGTCTTTGTTCTTATCACTTTCTTTTTCGGATTGTTCGCCGTAACGACGAGCGATAATTCGGGCTACTTCACCTACTTCTTCAGTAAGTTGAGCCATGTTTGTTAATTCATTGAAATAACGAACACCGTGGTTTTTAATCCATTTATCCACTTCGAGTTGGGAATTTTTAAGGTTCATTTATCTACTTTTTAATATTTGGAGTAATTTATCATTAATAAAATAATTACTCTTTCCTATTTTTACTTTTTTTAAAAACTGATTTTCATCTTCAACTAATGCATTCAAATAACTAGCTGCTGTGTTTCTATGTACACCAAGCTTTTTTTCAATAAAATCAATTTTTGTGTAGGGATGTTTAAATATAGTGTTTATCAAATCGTGACTATAAAATTTATGATTAGCTCGTATTTTTTGTTTGTAATCATCCATTAACAATTTTATGTTATTAACTACTTTAATTGTGTCTTTAGAAGTTATTTCAACACCTTTTAACATCCAAATTATCCATTCTTCCCATTTATTTTCGGTACGAACCTCTTGTAGTAACTTGTAATAATCTGATTTATTTTTTATGATATAACTACTTAAATACAATACGGGAATATCGATTAATTGTTGCTGTACTAAATACAACATATTTAAAATTCTTCCTGTTCTTCCATTGCCGTCATAAAAAGGATGAATACTTTCAAATTGATAATGAATAATTGGCATTTTTATTAACCCATCAATTTCATGAAATGATGCATCATTAATGTAAACTTCTAAATTTTCTAAAAGTTTGATTATTTCTAAATGATTTTGAGGTGGTGTATACACAACTTCCTGTGTTTTTGGATTCTTTAAAACAGTACCGGGAACTTTACGAACTGGATGATTAGGAGAAACAATTTCTTGTATTTTCTTAATATCATTAGTAGTCAAAATTCCTTTC
>NZ_JBILTE010000203.1:0-4552 GCF_044371705.1 Flavobacterium sp.
AAAATGCCCAAAATGGATGGTGTGGAAGTCTTGGAAGCAATCAAAAAAATCAAACCGGAGATTCCGGTAGTGATGATTTCAGGGCACGGCGATTTGGAAACAGCTATCAATACTATGCGTATAGGAGCTTTTGATTACATTTCAAAACCACCCGATTTGAATCGGTTGTTAAACACCGTTCGAAATGCTTTAGACCGCAAACAATTGGTGGTTGAGAATAAAATACTGAAAAAGAAAGTCAGTAAAAATTATGAAATGATTGGTGCTTCAGAATCCATCAATTACATTAAAGAGATGATTGAAAAAGTGGCTCCAACCGATGCACGTGTTCTAATTACGGGTCCAAACGGCACCGGAAAAGAACTGGTTGCCCATCAATTGCACGAAAAAAGCGAACGAGCATCGTTTCCAATTATTGAGGTAAATTGTGCTGCGATTCCTTCTGAATTAATTGAAAGTGAATTATTTGGTCACGTGAAAGGAGCTTTTACATCTGCCGTAAAAGACCGAGCCGGAAAATTTGAAGCTGCCGACGGAGGGACGATTTTTCTGGACGAAATTGGCGATATGAGTTTAGCCGCACAAGCAAAAGTACTTCGAGCTCTACAAGAAAATTTGGTGCAACGTGTCGGTGCTGATAAAGACATTAAAGTGAATGTTCGCGTTGTTGCTGCCACCAATAAAGATTTAAAAAAAGAAATAGCCGAGGGTCGTTTTCGTGAAGATTTGTACCATCGATTAGCTGTAATTTTAATTAAGGTGCCAGCGTTGAATGAACGTAGGGATGATATTCCTTTGTTAATTGAACATTTTACAGCCAAAATTGCTGAAGAGCAGGGTAATATTGCGAAAAGTTTTTCTCCAGCAGCAATTAAATTACTGCAGGAATATGATTGGACGGGAAATATTCGCGAACTTCGCAACGTGGTAGAACGCTTGATTATTCTGGGAGGAACTGAAATTTCTGAGAATGATGTGAAGCTTTTTGCTAGTAAATAAAAATAGTGATTAGTGAATAGTAATTAGTGATTAGTTGCTAGTTACTAATTACTATTCACTAATCACTCAAAACAATGCAGTTAAAAAAAATAAATTCGAAGCTTCAGCAAGCTCTTGTAGAGAACAATTTAACGGAAGCCAATGAATTACAACAAGAAACATTTTCCGCAATAAAAAGTGGGGTAGATGCTGTTATTCAATCACCACATGGTAGTGGGAAAACAACTACTATTGCACTGAATGTCATTCAGCGAATGGAAAAAGCAGTGGGAGAAAGCACTCGTGCCTTGGTATTGGTTGAAGACAAAGAAAAAGTGTTGGCAACCGTTGAACTTTTCAAACAGTACGCCAATTATAGCGATTTACGTGTGTTTGGAGCTCATGAAAAAGGCGACATCGATTACGATAAAAATCAAATTTCGTTGGGTTGTGACATCTTGGTAGGAACGCCAATCAAGATTAATGATATGTTTGCTTCTGCCGGTTTTAATATGAACACTATTAAAATGTTTGTGGTTGACGACATTGACGAGATGTTGCGAAAACGTTTAGAGACCACAATTTTAAGACTTTCGAACAGTGTAGAAAAAACACAACGTTTGTTTTTCTGCTCAACCATTACCGAAAAAGTGGAAGTTTTAGCAGAAAAAATCATGATTGAACCGCTTTTCTTTGAAGCAGAATAAGCTTTCAAACTAGGTACTGCCGACTAATCGCTAAGAACTAATCACTAATTACTATAAAAATGGGCATGATCAAAATATTTTCAGGTAGCGAAATTTTAGCTTCCCGATTAAAAGAACAAATAGAAGCAATTGGCGTGGATGTTTTAAAAAAAGACAACATTCAATCCGCGAGATTGGGTGGTTTTGGCAACTCCGATTTGGCGGTTGAGTTATTTATTGACGAGCGTTATTACGGCAAAGTCAATGATGTAATTGAAGAATTTAGGATGAGTATATAAATTTGTATATTTGATACTAATTTGATTATTATGGATATAGGTGCAAAAAAAATTGAACTTTTAGATTGGTTGCTTCATCTGACAGATGAGCGTAAAATCAAAAAATTAGCGGCTTTCAAAAACATAATCGATAATGAAGTAGTTGCCCATACGGTTAGTGGATATCCAATTGACAAACAAGAGTATATTCATTTGGTTAAGGAGGCTGATGAGCGAATTAACTCTGGAACATTTATTACAATTGAAGATTTAGAAAAAGAAATTGACAATTGGTAGCATGCAGCAAGAAATTAGAATTGTTTGGGACATTCATGCAAAAACTGATTTACGATTGATTCATGATTTTATTAAATTAAAATCACCTCAAGGAGCAAAAAATGTGATAAATGATATTATATCAGAAACGAAAAATATAAAGTTTGTTCAACAATATCAAGTGGACGAAATTTTGGGAGAGCCTTACCGAAGAATAGTAGTCAGAAATTATAAGATTATCTACAAAGTCCATTCTGAAGTCGAAATTAGAATTTTACAGATTTTTGATACCCGTCAAAATCCGATTCAGTTAAAAGTCAAAAAATAAATCTACCTAAAAATCTTCAAATAATACGCCAATACCGAAATAAACACTCCGAACATTCCAATAAAAGCAAAGGAATACCGCAAGCTTGTCAATTCGGCGATATGTCCGATAATCGGTGGTCCCATTAAAAACCCTAGGAAACTTATTCCGGTTACGATTGTTAACGCTTCTCCCGTTGGTATGCTCGAAATTCGTCCCGTCGTACTGTAAACTATAGGGATCACATTTGATACACCAAAGCCAACCATCATAAATGCCAGCGTACTTGGAATTAAAAAAGGAAAAACAACGGCCGTATATAATCCAACGGAAATAGTAATGCCACTTATTAAAAGTATTTTTTTTGCACCAAATTTCCGAACTACAATATCACTTAAAAATCGGCCGGACGCCATGGTAATCATAAAAGATGTATACCCTAAAATAACTAATGCTCCGGGTGCTTTTACAATATCTTTGAAATAAACACCACTCCAGTCGAACATAATTCCTTCACTTGCCATGCAGCAAAAACCGATAACACCAAGCCAAACTAACGATTTATCAAGTTTGCCAAATCGGGGTTTTAATTCAAAAGTTTCGGGCTTGACTACTTTGACTTTTGCTAAATTTCGGTAATTGATAAAAATGATTACTCCAACGATGGCAAAAACGATTAAAAAATGTTGGTACGGAGTTAAATGAAAAGCCATCATCACCAAACCAGCCAAAGCTCCGAAAAACCCCGCTAAACTCCACGATCCGTGGAACGAGCCCATGATGGCTTTTTTGAAAATTTGTTCCGTATAAACGCCTTGGGTGTTAATGGATATATTGCTGAAATTTCCACAAATTCCAAAAAGATATAGTCCAAAAGCCAGTTGCCAAGGTTCCTCGGCTAAACCAATATTCGTAAGGCTAAATGCGTACAAGGGCAAAGCAAAAAGCAATACTTTTCTACTGCCAAAACGAGTAACAACCTTACCTGAAAAAGGCATGGCAGATAGTTGTCCGATAGGCAAGGCAAATAAAATAGTTCCTAATTCACCTTCACTTAAATTTAAGAATGATTTGATATCCGGAATTCTACTTGCCCAGGAAGCAAAACAAAAACCCATCCCGAAGTAAAAAAACGACATGGCCAGACGCATCCTATTTAAATAGGATTGCTTGGCATTTTGATAGCTTTTTTTGTGTTTTTGTTGCGGAATGATTTTTCCCAGAAAACTGTAATCAAGTAAAGGCATCGGTTGAATTGGCTGATTAAGTTAGCAAAATTAATTAAAAAAATAAGGTGAAGCTTGATTTTGAATACATTGGCTAACTTATTATCTAAAGTTCAAGAAAAGTTGGAGCAATTTATCAAATCAAAAATTAATTGTTCTACTATTTATCATTTTCAAACATTCGAATTCCACAAATCGGTTATCTTTGCACCTTGAAAAATCAGAAATGTGAGCTGACTTCAGGCTTCCATCTTCTAACTTCCAACTTAAAAATATGATTACAGTTAACGATATTGCCGTTCATTTTGGCGGAACCACTTTGTTTAGCGATGTTTCTTTCGCGATCAATGAAAATGATAAAATTGCCTTAATGGGTAAAAACGGTGCCGGTAAATCGACACTTTTGAAAATTATCGCGGGAGAAGCAAAGGCTTCCTCCGGAAATATTTCTGCTCCAAAGGATGCTGTGATAGCCTATTTGCCTCAGCATTTATTAACGAAAGATGATTCAACGGTGATGGAAGAAGCTTCGAAAGCTTTCGCAGAAATCTTCGACATGAAAAATGAAATCGATCATCTCAATGAACAATTGACTATTCGAACCGATTATGAAAGTGACGATTATATGAAATTAATCGAGCGTGTGTCTGAAGTAAGTGAGAAATATTATTCTATTGAAGAAGTAAATTACGAAGCTGAGGTTGAAAAAGTATTGAAAGGTTTGGGTTTTGAACGAGAAGATTTTAACCGACCCACATCTGAATTTTCCGGTGGCTGGCGAATGCGAATTGAATTGGCAAA
>NZ_JBILTE010000204.1:0-4549 GCF_044371705.1 Flavobacterium sp.
AAAAAATCCCAAAACTTTTGCAAAAAGTTTTAAAGGGATTTAGCTTGAATCAACCCCCACTCTGGATCACGAAGTAATCCAGTCTATCTTTTAGCAAATTTGTATATAAAAAATCCCAAAACTTTTGCAAAAAGTTTTTAAGGGATTTTACTTAAAAACAACCAACATTTCCCCTTTTGATTAAAGCCAAAAGAACTTTCAATATTTTCAATTATTTTTGATAAATCACAAGAATTTGTACTTAAATTTCAGTAAATAACATCCAGTGTTTTAAAATAATTTAAAAAAACAGAATAAATATATTGATTATTCAAATATTTTGTTAATTTTACAAAGCCCTTTTATCTATTATTAACCTAATTCTTTTTAGTATGGCTACTTGTTTTGAGTCCATCGACAAAGAGTGTATCACTGCACTTGTATTCCCCAAATCAGATGTTCTGAGTAAAAAAGAAGCAATTCAGCAACGAATTGATGAATTAAAGCTCGCCTTATCCTTTGGAAATCTAGATTATTTCAAGATCAAAATTTATTTTGAAGATAATAAATCTAAAAAAGTTGTAGAGGCTACTGTTTGTGGCGTTACCAACAAACGGGTTATAATTAATCGAGGAGTAGGAATTCCGATTAACCGAATTTACAGAACTTTTAAGTTTTACAACTAGATTTTAATCGGTTATTTTATTTTATTATTAGTATCCCTGATTGCTATTCTATGGTATTTTATCAGTAAAGAAATTTATTCTTTTTAGAATAGATGTTAGTTAGTTTTATTTTCAGAAACACCAGTCATGCCGGACTGGTGTTTCGCTTTTTATCGACTATTCAAACATTTTTTTAACGAATTGTGATCATATACCTTAAAATAATTATATTTGTGTTCTAAAATTATAAAAAATGAAAAAAATTTACATTTTATTAGTAGTTGGTTTAGGGTTTGTTTCCCAATTAACCGCACAAAATGATAATCAATCAGAAATTAGATTAAGCTTATACGGTATGTATACTTTTGAAGATAGTTTTGATTCGTATTATGATTTCGGTAATTATTACCAAGGCGTTATTCAAGATGGAATGCTTTACGGAGCAGGTTTTGAATTTGAAGTAAGAAGAGATGTCTTTTTAGAACTTTCTTATCTTCGTGAAAACACATCGGCTCCTACGCAGTATTTTAATGGAGGAATTTTTGGTAAATATGCTGATATTGATTTAAAAATCAATTATTTAATGTTAGGCGGAAATCACAGTTTTAGCAAACCGGGTTCTAAAGTGGAAGGTTTTGCAGGAGCTTCCCTTGGAATGGCCATAGTCGATTTAGATTATAATGATGGTAATCCCAATAACTATATAAATAATAGGGTGTCAAAGTTTGCATGGGGTTTAAAAGCAGGTGCCATTGTTTGGGCAACACCAAAATTTGGAGTTAAGTTGCAAGCTCAATTGTTATCTGTAGCACAGTCAGTTGGTGGTGGAGTATTTTTTGGCACAGGAGGTGCAAGTGCGGGGGTAAGTACCTATTCATCAATTTACCAATTCAGTCTTGGTGGCGGTTTGGTTTACAGCTTCCAAAAATAGATGTAGATCTTTTTATAAAATGCAAAGCGACCCGAATTTTGGGTCGCTTTTTTAGTTTATTTAAATAATTAAAGCACTAATTCACTTTGATTTCTAAATACTAATTCACCATTAAAACTATCTAATAGAATGATGCTGTCTGTTTTTACAGTGCCACCCAAAATTTCTTTCGATAATTTATTTAAAACTTCCCGTTGAATCACCCGTTTTACCGGTCGGGCACCAAATTGTGGATCATATCCCTTTTGAGCCAAATAGTTAATCGCTTCAGGTGTGGCATCTAATGTGATGTATTGGTTAGCCAACATTTTTGTGACACTTTTTAATTGCAGCGAAACAATTTCTTTAATGTTTTCAGCAGTTAAAGGTGTAAACATGACAATTTCGTCAATTCTGTTGATAAATTCGGGGCGGACTGTTTGTTTAAGTAAACCCAAAACTTCTGTTTTTGCTGCTTCGGTTGCAGCATCAATGCCACCTTTTAAATTCTCAAATTTCTCTTGTATAATGGCACTACCCATGTTGGAAGTCATGATGATAATGGTGTTTTTAAAATCTGCCAAGCGTCCTTTGTTATCCGTTAATCGTCCTTCATCTAAAACCTGAAGTAGAATGTTAAAAGTATCTGCGTGTGCTTTTTCAATTTCATCTAGCAAAATAACAGAATAAGGTTTTCTACGCACCGCTTCAGTCAATTGACCACCTTCGTCATAACCAACATAACCCGGAGGGGCTCCTACCAATCGGCTTACGCTGTGACGTTCTTGGTATTCACTCATGTCGATACGAGTCATCGCATTTTCGTCGTCAAATAAATATTCAGCCAATGCTTTTGCTAATTCAGTTTTACCTACTCCTGTGGTTCCTAAGAAAAGAAATGTTCCAATAGGTTTTTTCATGTCTTGCAAACCGGCACGGCTTCTTCTGACAGCATCGCTAATCGCTTCGATTGCTTCTTCTTGACCCACTACTCGGTGATGTAATTCATCTTCCAATTTTAATAATTTCTCGCGTTCGCTTTGAAGCATTTTTGTCACGGGAACACCCGTCCATTTTGCAACTACTTCCGCAATGTCGTCACGTGTTACTTCTTCCTTTATTAAGGAAGTTCCGGCTTGGTTTTCTTGCAATTGAATTTGTAAGGCATCCAATCGTTCTTGTGAATTTTTAATTTTCCCGTAACGAATTTCAGCTACTTTCCCATAATCTCCTTCTCGTTCAGCCCGTTCGGCCTCCAATTTAAAATCTTCGATTTCTTGTTTAACCGTTTGAATGGCATCCACCACATCTTTCTCTGATTTCCATTTGGTAAAGATTTCGTTGCGTTCTTCTTTCAAATTAGCCAAATCTAATCCTAGTACTTTTAATTTGCTTTCGTCGTTCTCTCTTTTAATCGCTTCAATTTCAATTTCCAACTGCATAATTTTGCGATCCAAAACATCTAATTCTTCAGGTTTTGAATTGATTTCCATCCGTAATTTTGAAGCGGCTTCATCCATTAAATCGATTGCTTTATCAGGCAAGAAACGATTGGTTATGTACCGTTGTGATAATTCAACAGCTGCAATGATTGCATCGTCTTTAATTCGAACTTTATGATGGGTTTCATATTTTTCCTTAATTCCACGTAGGATGGAAATCGCACTTTCAGTATCCGGTTCGTCCACTAAAACTTTTTGAAAACGTCGTTCCAAAGCTTTGTCTTTTTCAAAATATTTTTGATATTCATCCAAAGTGGTGGCTCCGATGGCTCTCAGTTCGCCTCTAGCCAAAGCCGGTTTCAAAATGTTTGCGGCGTCCATGGCTCCTTCACCACCGCCGGCTCCCACAAGTGTATGAATCTCATCTATAAACAACACAATATCTCCTTCAGCAGCTGTTACTTCTTTTACAACTGATTTTAAACGTTCCTCAAATTCACCTTTGTATTTTGCACCGGCAATCAAAGCACCCATATCAAGTGAGAAAACGATTTTATCTTTTAAATTTTCAGGTACGTCGCCATCTACAATTCGATGAGCCAAACCTTCTGCAATGGCAGTTTTTCCCACACCGGGTTCACCCACAAGTATCGGGTTGTTTTTGGTTCGTCGGGTTAAAATTTGTAACACTCTACGTATTTCTTCATCGCGACCAATCACCGGATCGAGCTTGCCACTTTTGGCCAATTCATTTAAATTCTTTGCATACTTATTTAAAGCATTGTATGTTTCCTCAGCAGAAGCAGAAGTCACACGTTCGCCATTGCGAATTTCTTGAATAGCTGCTTCCAACCCTTTTTCAGTAACTCCTTGATCTTTTAAAATTTGAGCAATTTTGCTTTTAGATTTGAAAATGGCTAATAGCAAATGTTCAATCGAAACAAACTCATCATTCATTTTTTTTGCGATGCTCGCAGCATCGTTCAACATCGAGCCTGATTCACGTGAAAACATGATTTCACTTCCGCTTACTTTTGGAAAGCTCTTGAGGGTGCTTTCTAGTATTTGGGCAAACAGTATCGTATTTACATTGAGTTTTTTTAAAATAAACGGCGTGACGTTTTCATCAATGGTCAAGATTGCTTTGGAAATGTGTTCGTTTTCAATTTGTTGATGACCATATTCTTTTGCAATTTGCTGTGCTTGCTGCAAGGCTTCTTGCGATTTGATGGTTAAGTTTTTTAAATTCATTTTTATTGTTTTATATTTTTTTCAGATGATTCTAAGTCGATATTTCAATACCTTTGTAATTCAGGTCAATTTATATTCCAAACTAACAATCAAGACAAAATGACCGTTTTTGAGCATAAAACCACAAAAAATCAAGCCAAAATGTCTTAAATTACGTCAAAAATGAGTATTTTTAATAATCTTTTCGGGAATACAGAGCAGGGAAATGTTTCTAAAATAGAATGGAGAAAAGTAACGGACTTGGGTCAGTTAAATGAAATGACCGAACTCTCATTTGAAAAACCGGTACTGATTTTTAAACA
>NZ_JBILTE010000047.1:0-15468 GCF_044371705.1 Flavobacterium sp.
CCGGTGATAAGTTTAATGTTTACGAAGACGAAAGAGAAGCTAAACAAGTGGCGGCAAAACGCACACAGTTGATGCGTGAACAATCGGTTCGTACGCAAAAACACATTACACTTGCGGAAATTGGAAGACGTATTGCTTTAGGACAATTTAAAGAATTGAATATTATTCTTAAAGGAGATGTGGATGGTTCTGTGGAAGCATTATCAGATTCCTTCTCTAAACTATCAACTGAAGAAATATCTATCAAAATTATTCACAAAGGTGTTGGTGCAATTACAGAATCAGATGTATTATTAGCTTCGGCTTCTGATGCAATTATTGTTGGATTTAATGTTCGACCTGCCGGTAATGCGAAACAACTAGCAGATAAAGAGGAGATTGATATCAAGACATATTCAATCATTTACGATGCAATTGATGACCTGAAAGATGCGATGGAAGGAATGTTGTCACCGGAGATGAAAGAAGAAGTTACAGGTACAGCAGAAATCAGAGAGACTTTTAAAATCTCAAAAATTGGAACAATTGCCGGATGTATGGTTATTGAAGGGAAGATTATCAGAAATGCTAAAATCCGTTTGATTCGTGAAGGTGTTGTTATTTATACAGGTGAATTAACTGCTTTGAAACGATTCAAGGACGATGTAAAGGAGGTTTCTAAAGGGTACGACTGTGGTATGCAGATTAAAGGATACAATGATATTGAAATCAACGATTTGATTGAATGTTTCCAACAAGTAGAAGTAAAGAAAAAGTTGAAATAAGAGTCGCTTTTAGTCATAAAAAAATCCCGATCGGGATTTTTTTGTTTGAAAAAACTGCTATTTATTTGGCTTGATCAAAAATGCATTGGGATATTTCTTTTTGATTTCAATTAAATTTCTTTCTGCTTCAATTCGAGTTTTAAAATTACCCACCCAAACTTTATAAGAAGGTGTGTGAAAAATAATCGTACAATCAATTGTTTTTACCTCTTTTTTAAATTCAGTCAAAACCTTTCTCGAATTTTCATTATCACCTGTAAAAATTTGAATTTTCCATCGATCAGATACCGTAATGGAAGAGTTAATAGTCCTTTTTTCTGTTAGTAATTGTTCAATTTGAGGGTCTTGCTCAACAGTAACCGTTTGCCCAGAAACAGCCACCGGTAAAATAAAAAGAAGTACAATTATCAGTTGAAATTTGGAGGATTGAGACTTGAATATTTTCATAAAGTTTTGATTTTAATACAAATGTACTACGAATGACTTTAAACAAAAAATAAAAAATTATTTAGAATAAATATAAATTACGTTTTAGGAGTATTTTAAGGTTTTGAGAATAGTTCATAAGTCGTATTTTTGTCGAAGTTTTGAATAAAATGGATGTTTTATTGAGGACTATAGAAAAAATCATACCAAAATCAGTCGACAAATTATAACTACTTATATGAAAAAGGTGGGTAACCATAATTCGATTTCCGAAGTACTAAAATTCAGTTTAGCTTTAATGCTGACTTTTTCAATTCAACTTTTTGCTCAAGATGCAACTGCTCCGGCAGATGCTGCTGCTCCGGCTGCTCAAACAGCACCTGCTGCAATGGCTTCCGGTGATGTTGCTGCAGGAAAAGCACTATTCAACGCACAATGTGCGGCATGTCATAAACTAGACGCAAAAATGACAGGTCCTGCATTGAGAGGTGTTGGTGCCAAATATGAAAAAGAGTGGTTGTACAAATGGATTCGTAACAGTGCCGAGTTAATTAAATCGGGAGACGAACGAGCAAATAAAATTTACAATGAGTTTAACCAGTCTCCAATGACTGCTTTCCCTCAGTTATCAGATGCAGATCTTGATAATATCATTGCTTATACAATGGAGCCTAAAGCTGAAGTTGTTGCAACTGCTGCTGCGGGTACTGACCCAACTGCCAAAGGTGCTGAAAGTGGAATTTCAAACGAAGTTATCCTTGGTGCTTTAGCTTTAGTTTTAGCAATGTTGGTAGTAATGCTTTTCTTGGTAAGAAATGTATTGACTAAAATTGCACAGGCAAATGGAATAGAAGCTGCTCAAAAAGAACCTTCACTTCCTATTTGGAAAGCATTTGCTAAAAACCAATTTTTAGTTTTAGTAACTGTTATTTTCTTTTTATTGTCGGGGGCTTATTTTGTGTATGGATGGATGATGCAAATTGGCGTAGACCAAAATTATGAACCTATACAACCGATTCATTATTCCCACCGAATTCACGCGGGTGATAATGGAATTGACTGTAAATACTGTCACTCTTCCGCTAGAGACAGTAAACATTCTGGTATTCCTTCTTTAAATGTTTGTATGAACTGTCATAAAAATATTGCTGAGGTTGCCGAAACTACACTGGCTGAAGGAAAAGAATATGGCGTGGATTACAACCAAGAAATCCAAAAATTATACGATGCCGTGGGTTGGGATAAAACAAATCAAAAGTATACAGGTAAAACACAGCCGGTAAAATGGGTGCGTATTCACAACCTTCCTGATTTAGTGTATTTCAATCACGCTCAACACGTAACTGTTGCCGGAATTGAATGTCAAACATGTCACGGTCCGGTTGAAGAGTACGAGTATCAAAAACAATTTGCTCCGCTCACAATGGGCTGGTGTATCAATTGTCACCGTGAAACAGAAGTGAAATTGAAAGACAACGAGTACTACAAAAAAATTCACGAAGAACTTTCTAAAAAATATGGCAAAGACAAATTGACTGCTGCCGATATGGGAGGTTTAGAATGTGGAAAATGTCACTATTAATTAATTTATTAAGAAGCTAATATATATACAGTATGTCATCAAACAAAAAATACTGGAAAAGTGTTGAGGAACTAAATGAAAATAGTTCTATTGTTGAGACGTTAAGAAATAACGAATTTGTGGAAGCAATTCCAACGGATGAGTTTTTGGGAGATAAAGACAGTTTGTCAAACTCTTCAACAACTAGACGTGATTTCTTAAAGTACGTTGGTTTTAGTACAGCTGCCGCTTCGTTAGCAGCTTGCGAAGGGCCGGTAATCAAATCTATTCCTTATGTGGTTCAACCGGAACAAATTATTCCTGGTATAGCTGATTATTATGCAACTTCTATGTTCGACGGTTTTGATTTTGCTAATCTATTAGTAAAAACACGCGAAGGTCGTCCGATCAAAATAGAAAACAACACGATTGAAGGTGCTAAATTTAGTGCAAATGCACGTGTTCATGCCTCGGTTTTATCGATGTATGACAATATGCGTTTGAAACAACCTAAAGTAGATCAAAAAGACGCAACTTGGTCCGATGTGGATGCAAAAGTAAAAGCTAGTTTGGCTGATGCAAAAGCCACAGGAGCACAAGTAATTCTTTTAACGGGTACTTTAGCTAGTCCTTCTACAGAAAAATTAGTAAGTGAATTTCTAGTAAATAATCCAACTGCAAAACATGTCGTTTATGATGCAGTTTCTTCTTCAGAAGCCTTAGATGCTTTTGAAGCAGTGTATGGAGAAAGAGCTTTAGCTGAATATGAATTTGAAAAAGCTTCAACGATTGTTTCTGTTGGAGCAGATTTCTTAGGAGATTGGCAAGGTGGTGGTTACGATAAGGCGTATGCTCAAGGAAGAGTTCCTAAACAAGGGAAAATGTCGAAGCATATCCAAATGGAAGCAAACATGACATTGTCAGGTGCAGCTGCCGATAAAAGAATTCCAATGTCGGTTGCAGAACAAAAACAAGCTTTAGTAAAGATTTTTAGCATTGTTACAGGAACTCCTGTTGCTGTTGGTAAATTATCAAACGAAGCTGAAATTGTTAAAATTGCAGGACAATTAAATCAATCTGGAACTAAAGGAGTTTTAGTTTCCGGTATCGATGATAAAAATGCGCAATTGTTGGTTCTAGCAATTAATGCTAAATTAAACAGTGAAGCTTTCAATCCAAATCAGACTCGTCAAATCAGAAAAGGTTCTAACCAAGCAGTTGCGCAGTTAGTGGCTGACTTAAATGGTGGGAAAGTGCACACACTTATTATGAGTGGAGTGAATCCGGTTTATACTTTAGCAGAAGGTAAAGCCTTTGCGGATGGATTGAAAAAAGCAAAACTTTCTGTTGCTATTTCTTTGAAAGAAGATGAAACAGCTTCTTTAACAACGATTGCAGCTCCAGCTCCTCATTATTTAGAGAGTTGGGGTGATGTGCAAATCATCAAAGGAACTTATGGTTTGACGCAACCAACGATTCGTCCGTTATTCAATACACGTCAATTACAAGATAATTTATTGGTTTGGAACGGAAATGCTAAAACGTACTATGAGTATTTAAAAGAATCATGGACTGGAGTATTAGTTGGTAAAACTTGGAATCAAGCAGTGCATGATGGAATATTTGTTTCGGCAACTGTTTCTTCAAATGTTGCAACCGGGGCTGATTTTTCAGCAGCAGCTTCCGCACTAGCACAAGCAAAATCAAGTGGTGAATTAGAATTAAATTTATATACCAAAACCGGTATGGGTGACGGACAACAAGCCAACAACCCATGGTTACAAGAATTCCCGGATCCTATTACTAGAGCTTCATGGGATAATTATTTAACCATTTCAAAAGCTGATGCTGAGAAATACGGTGTTGAAAATCATAATGTTGCCAATGGCGGATTGAACGGAAGCTATGTAACTGTTACAGTTGGTGGGACAAAACTTGAAAGAGTTCCTGTGATTATTCAACCAGGACAAGCTAAAGGCACTATTGGTCTAGCATTGGGTTATGGTAAAAAAGCAGCTTTGAAAGAAGCAATGCAAGTAGGTGTGAATGCTTATACTTTATATAAAGGATTTAATGCAACACAATTTGCATCAATTGGATTAGAAAGTGGCGAACATGAATTTGCATGTGTTCAGTTGCAAAAAACATTGATGGGTCGTGGAGATATTATTAAAGAAACCACTCTTGATATCTTTTTAAACGAAAAAGATACTAAGAAATGGAACCCACCACCAATGGTCTCAATGGATCACAAACCTATTGAAGCTACTAAAGTTGATTTATGGGAAAGTTTCGACAGAAGTGTTGGACATCATTTCAACTTGTCAATTGACTTAAATTCTTGTACCGGTTGTGGAGCATGTGTGATTGCATGTCATGCTGAAAACAACGTTCCTGTTGTTGGAAAAACGGAAGTACGAAGAAGTAGAGATATGCATTGGTTGCGTATTGACAGATATTATTCTTCAGAAGATACTTTTGCAGGGGATAACAAGAAAAAAGATGAGTTTAACGGTTTGACTGGTGATAAAGGGTCCTTAAGTGGATTTGGAGAGTTAGAAAGCCCAGCGGATAACCCTCAAGTTGCATTCCAACCTGTCATGTGTCAGCACTGTAATCACGCACCATGTGAAACAGTTTGTCCGGTTGCTGCAACTTCTCATAGTCGTCAAGGTCAAAACCATATGGCGTATAACAGATGTGTGGGTACTCGTTATTGTGCCAACAACTGTCCGTATAAAGTACGTCGTTTCAACTGGTTCTTATACAACAAAAACAATGAATTCGATTTCCATATGAACGATGATTTAGGTCGTATGGTGTTGAATCCGGATGTGAATGTTCGTTCAAGAGGGGTTATGGAAAAATGTTCAATGTGTATTCAAATGACACAAGCTACTATATTAAAAGCGAAAAAAGAAGGTCGTCAAGTCAATGCTGACGAATTCCAAACGGCTTGTTCAAATGCTTGTTCAACGGGTGCTCTTGCTTTTGGAGATGTAAACAACAAAGAAAGTGAAGTTGCCAAATTGGTTGAAGATGATCGTATGTATCATTTGTTAGAACATGTTGGAACTAAACCGAATGTATTCTATCACGTAAAAGTTAGAAATACTTAGTCAATTAAATTAATAAGAAATACTATAAAGGATTATGTCGTCTCACTACGAAGCACCCATTAGAAAACCTTTAGTTATAGGTGATAAATCATATCACGATGTAACAGTAGATGTCGCTGCTCCTGTTGAAGGAAGAGCAAATAAACAATGGTGGATTGTCTTTTCAATCGCATTAACCGCTTTCCTTTGGGGAGTAGGTTGTATGATATACACCATCTCTACCGGTATCGGAACATGGGGATTAAATAAAACTGTTGGTTGGGCTTGGGATATCACTAACTTCGTTTGGTGGGTTGGTATCGGTCACGCTGGAACATTGATTTCAGCGGTACTTTTACTTTTCCGTCAAAAATGGAGAATGGCGATTAACCGTTCTGCAGAAGCAATGACCATTTTCTCAGTAATGCAAGCGGGTTTATTTCCAATCATTCACATGGGTCGCCCATGGTTAGGATATTGGGTGTTACCAATTCCAAACCAATTTGGTTCTTTATGGGTAAACTTTAACTCACCTTTACTTTGGGACGTATTTGCAATTTCAACGTATCTTTCTGTATCACTAGTTTTTTGGTGGACAGGTTTGCTTCCTGACTTTGCAATGTTAAGAGACCGAGCGATAACACCTTTTACAAAAAGAGTGTATTCCATCTTATCATTTGGATGGAGCGGAAGAGCAAAAGACTGGCAACGTTTTGAAGAAGTTTCGTTAGTTCTTGCCGGATTAGCAACTCCTCTTGTACTTTCCGTACACACGATTGTATCCTTTGACTTTGCTACATCGGTAATCCCGGGTTGGCATACAACTATTTTCCCTCCTTATTTCGTGGCAGGTGCCGTTTTCTCAGGTTTCGCAATGGTAAACACCTTGTTGATTATCATGAGAAAAGTATCCAAATTAGAAGCGTATATCACTATTCAACATATCGAATTAATGAACATTGTAATCATGATTACAGGTTCGATTGTAGGTGTTGCCTACATTACTGAGTTATTTGTGGCTTGGTATTCTGGTGTAGAATATGAACAGTATGCGTTTTTAAATAGAGCTACAGGTCCTTACTGGTGGGCATATTGGGCGATGATGACTTGTAACGTGTTCTCTCCTCAGTTCATGTGGTTCAAGAAATTAAGAACGAGCATCATGTTCTCCTTCATTATTTCGATTGTAGTAAACATAGGTATGTGGTTTGAGCGTTTTGTAATTATCGTAACATCGTTACACAGAGATTACCTTCCGTCATCATGGACGATGTTCTCCCCAACGTTTGTTGACATCGGAATTTTTATTGGAACAATTGGATTCTTCTTTGTATTATTCCTTTTATATGCGAGATCTTTCCCTGTGATTGCTCAAGCGGAAGTAAAAACAATCTTGAAATCTTCAGGTGAGTTTTACAAAAAAAGAAGAGAAGAAGAAGGACATCACAATCATTAAGATAATTAGTAGTAAGAAATTATGAGTACTAAAGTTATACAAGCACTATATAATGATGATGACATCCTGATGGATGCCGTGAAAGAAACACGTAAAGCACATCATCATATTGAAGAAGTTTATACTCCTTTTCCGGTTCACGGATTGGATAAAGCGATGGGGTTAGCTCCAACAAGATTAGCAATTGCCTCTTTTATGTATGGCGTTGTTGGTTTGAGTGTAGCTACTTGGATGATGAATTTTATTATGATTCAAGATTGGCCGCAAGATATTGGAGGTAAACCAAGTTTTAGTTATTTGGAAAACATGCCTGCATTTGTGCCTATTATGTTTGAATTAACCGTTTTCTTTGCTGCTCACTTAATGGTAATTACTTTTTATATGAGAAGTAAATTATGGCCTTTTAAACAAGCAGAAAATCCGGATGTTAGAACTACAGATGACCATTTTTTAATGGAAGTAGCCGTAAACAATAACGAAGATGAATTGGCCTCTTTCCTGAAAGGAACCGGAGCAGTAGAAATTAAAGTAGTTGAAAAGCATTAATATAAAACTATGAAAAGCTTAGTTAAAATAATAGTAATAGTTGGATTGTCCGTTTCGGTTACTTCTTGTTCTGATACGAAAAGTCCAAATTATCAGTTTTTTCCAAACATGTATGAGTCAGTAGGCTATGAAACCTATGCAGAATCAGATGCATTCAATGGGAAAAATCAATTGCAAGGGCAAACCGCTCAAGAGCCACCTGTTGGAACTGTGAAAAGAGGGTTTGAAATATATGATTATGAAAATTCAACGGCCGGTTACGAGTTAGCAAAACTTAATTCACTATCACCTTTGGATTCAATTTCTGAAAAAGAGGCTGCTAAAGGCAAAGAATTATATGGTATTTATTGTGCCATTTGTCATGGTGAACAAGGAAACGGAAAAGGTAAGTTGGTAGAAAGAGAAAAATTCTTAGGAGTGCCAAGTTATGCTGATCGTCCGATCACTGAAGGTAGTGTATTTCACGTGATTACTTACGGATTAAATTCAATGGGTTCACATGCGAATCAATTATCGCAACATGAGCGTTGGTTAGTAACTGATTACGTACTTCAGTTAAAAAGTAAATTATAATTATTGACAACTAGATTGTAAAAGATATGTATACCTTTTCAAGTAAATTAAAGATGTTTTCCTTTGTTCTAATGATAGTTGGAGTTTTGGGAATTGGATATAGTTTTATTTCTGCACCAAAAACAACGGCAGATGTAGAAAAAATTCTTGCTGCAGATGCTCATGCCGGACATGGTGCTGCTCATGATGCTCATGCAACTGCAGGACATGATGCTCATGATGCAAAAGCTCACGCAGAACACGAAGAGCATTTAAAACATGTGTTACATCAATTGAAAAATAAGCCTTGGGCAGCTGTATATGTTGCTGCTTTGTTTTTCATGTTAATTTCATTGGGGGTTTTAGCTTTTTATGCCATTCAAAATGTAGCACAAGCTGGATGGTCGCCTGTCTTATTTAGAGTTATGCAAGGATTAACAGCTTATTTACCCGTAGGATCAGTCATTTTCTTTATTTTGTTGGTTTTATCTGCTTTTCATTACAATCACTTATTTGTTTGGATGGATTCTGAATTATTAGACCCGAAAAATATCAAATATGACAAGTTAATTGCTAATAAATCAGGTTATTTGAATGAGTATTTCTGGTTAATCCGAGCGGCTATTTTCTTAATCGGTTGGAATTTATACCGTTATTTTTCAAGAAAAAATTGCTTGGCACAAGATGAAGCTTCAGACAATTCTTTTTACAAGAAAAACTTCAAAATGTCCGCTGCATTCTTAGTGTTCTTTATTGTTACAGAATCTATTATGTCATGGGATTGGATCATGTCGGTTGACCCACACTGGTTTTCTACTTTGTTTGGATGGTATGTTTTTGCTTCTTTCTTTGTAAGTGGAATTACTGTAATCGCTTTAACTACATTGTATCTGAAATCTAAAGGATATTTAGAATATGTTAATACCAGTCATATTCATGATTTAGCTAAATTCATGTTCGGTATTAGTATTTTCTGGACATATTTATGGTTTTCACAGTTTATGTTGATTTGGTATTCAAATATACCTGAAGAGGTTACTTATTTTGTTACCCGAATTGAGCAATACAATTTACCATTCTTCGGAATGTTAGCTTTGAACTTTATTTTCCCATTCCTGATATTAATCAATACAGATTTTAAGAGAATTACTTGGATAATTGTTATGGGAGGTGTAGTAATTTTATTCGGACATTACATCGATTTCTTCAACATGATTATGCCTGCAACCGTGGGTGACAAATGGTTTATTGGAGCAGGAGAAATCGGATCGTTATTATTCTTCCTTGGTTTATTTATTTTAGTAGTATTTACGGCTTTAACTAAATCACCTTTACTACCTAAGAGGAATCCATTTATTGAAGAGAGTAAACATTTTCATTATTAATATTTAAAGATTTAGACAGATGACAAGTTTGTTAGTACTAGTTGTTTTAGCCTTAGTTTCAGTTGCCATTTGGCAGTTAACCAAAATATTTGATTTAACTCAAATAGGCAGTCACGCTGATAACTCTCAGGTTGCAAATGACAATGATAATAATGTAAATGGCTATTTAATGTTTGCTTTTTTAGTATTCATTTATTTAACAACCATTTTTTGTGTAGTAGAGTATGGTCATTTCCCATTAATGAGTAATTCAGCATCTGAACATGGAGTTGAAGTGGATCGTTTGATGTGGATTTCAATGATTCTTATATTCTTTGTTCAAACAATTACTCAGGCATTACTGCACTATTTTTCTTTTAAGTATAGAGGTAAAAAAGGCAATCAAGCACTATATTTTGCAGATAATAACAAATTAGAAATGATTTGGAGTGTGATTCCTGCAATTACTCTAGCCGGTTTAATCCTTTACGGTTTGTATGCATGGACCAATATTATGTTTGTTGATGAAGAAACAGAAGATGTAATGGTTGTTGAGATTTATGCGAAACAATTTGGTTGGGAAGTACGCTATGCAGGCGAAGATAATGTGCTTGGTAAAGCAAATGTTCGTTATATTGAAGGAATCAACACTTTAGGAGTGGATGCTGCCGACCCAAACGCACAAGATGATATTCAAGCAACGGAATTGCATTTACCAAAAGGTAAGAAAGTTTTGTTTAAAATTCGTTCGCAAGATGTGTTGCATTCAGCTTATATGCCTCATTTCCGTGCACAAATGAATTGTGTTCCCGGTATGGTAACTCAATTTGCTTTTACTCCTTCTCAAACAACTGCAGAAATGAGAGATTCTAAGCAAATTGTAGAGAAAGTAACTGAAATTAATAAAATTAGAGTTGAAAAAAGTAAACTTTTAGTAGCCGAAGGAAAAGAAGCTTTAGAGCCTTACACGTTTGATTATTTGTTGTTATGTAATAAGATTTGTGGAAAATCGCATTACAACATGCAAATGAAAATTGTTGTTTCTGAGCCTAAAGAATTTAATGCTTGGCTGAAAGAAAAACAAACGTTTGCCCAAGTGATGAAAGCAGATCAAGAATCAAAAGAAGTGAAACCCGAAGAAGTAGTTGCACCTGTTGCAGATTCTACGTCCTTGGCTCAAGTTATAGTTAAATAAATAATTTAAAAAAATAAAAACCTCTACTATGTCAGCACACGATCACGCACACGACCACGATCACGGACACGAGCATGAACACCACCATAAAGATACTTTTATCACGAAGTATATCTTTAGTATCGATCATAAAATGATTGCCAAACAATACCTAATCACTGGTTTGGTTATGGGTATTATAGGTATAGGAATGTCGCTGCTTTTTAGAATGCAGTTGGCTTGGCCTGAAGAGTCTTTTAAAATATTTAATGTATTTTTAGGTGATAAATTTGCCCCGGACGGTGTCATGCAAAATGATATTTATCTGGCTTTGGTGACGATTCACGGAACCATCATGGTATTTTTTGTGCTAACGGCAGGTTTGAGCGGAACTTTCAGTAATCTATTAATTCCTCTTCAAATTGGAGCTCGTGATATGGCTTCCGGGTTCTTGAATATGATTTCGTATTGGTTATTCTTTTTATCGAGTGTAATCATGTTGAGTTCGTTATTTGTTGAATCAGGGCCTGCTTCTGCAGGTTGGACAATCTATCCCCCATTAAGTGCATTGCCTCAAGCGATTCCCGGTTCTGGAATGGGTATGACACTTTGGTTGGTGTCCATGGCTATTTTCATCGCATCTTCTTTAATGGGGTCGTTAAATTATGTGGTTACAGTAATTAATCTAAGAACCAAAGGGATGTCTATGACAAGATTGCCTTTAACAATTTGGGCCTTTTTTGTAACTGCTATTATTGGTATCGTATCTTTCCCAGTTTTATTATCTGCCGCTCTTTTATTGATTTTTGATAGAAGTTTTGGAACATCATTCTTCTTATCCGATATTTTTATTGCCGGTGAGGTATTGCATTATCAAGGAGGGTCACCTGTTTTATTTGAACACCTTTTTTGGTTTTTAGGTCACCCTGAGGTCTATATTGTATTATTACCTGCCTTGGGTATTACTTCTGAAATTATTGCAACCAATTCACGTAAACCAATTTTTGGTTACCGTGCCATGATCGCTTCAATTATTGCAATTGCATTTTTGTCTACGATTGTTTGGGGTCACCACATGTTTATCTCGGGAATGAATCCATTCTTAGGTTCGGTGTTTACCTTTACGACTTTATTAATTGCAATTCCTTCTGCTGTAAAAGCATTTAATTATATCACCACTTTGTGGAAAGGTAATTTGCAGTTAAACCCTGCAATGCTTTTCTCAATTGGATTGGTTTCAACTTTTATAACGGGAGGCTTAACAGGTATTATTTTGGGAGATAGCACGCTGGATATTAACGTTCACGATACCTATTTTGTAGTTGCTCACTTCCACTTGGTAATGGGTATTTCTGCTTTGTACGGATTGTTTGCAGGGGTTTATCATTGGTTCCCAAAATTGTTTGGTAGAATGTTAAATAAAAATTTAGGATATGTGCATTTTTGGGTAACTGCAGTTTGTGCCTATGGAGTTTTCTTTCCAATGCACTTTATTGGGATGGCGGGTTTACCAAGAAGATATTACACCAATACAGCATTCCCATTGTTTGATGACCTACAAAATGTAAACGTTATCATTACTATGTTTGCTTTAGTAGGCGGTGCGTTCCAATTGGTATTTATCTGGAATTTCTTCCATAGTATGTTCTATGGTAAGAAAGCCGAAATGAACCCTTGGAGATCAAACACATTAGAATGGACCGCTCCTGTTGAACATATGCATGGTAACTGGCCTGGTGCTATTCCTGAAGTTCACAGATGGCCTTATGACTACAGCAAACCGGGTCATGATGAAGATTTCGTGCCGCAAACGGTACCTATGGGTCCTGATGAAGAACAATTACATCATTAGATTTTTGCATTATTAATTCATATTAAAAGTCCTTCCATTTTTTTGAAAGGGCTTTTTTATTTATCTTTATGGCAACGGTTAATTTCAAGTAAACACTCCAAACAATTCTTATCTTTGTTCACATGAATGACTATTTAGACCCAACGAAAAATAACTACAACCCTGACGAAGTGGATTTGGAAAAAAAGCTGCGGCCGCTTTCCTTTGAAGATTTTGCAGGACAAGACCAAGTTCTTGAGAATTTAAAAGTGTTTGTTGAAGCTGCCAATCAAAGAGAGGAAGCCTTAGACCACACTTTGTTTCACGGACCACCCGGTTTAGGAAAAACTACTTTAGCTAATATTTTAGCAAACGAATTAGGAGTTGGTATTAAAATTACTTCCGGTCCCGTTTTAGATAAACCCGGCGATTTAGCGGGATTGCTTACAAATTTGGAAGACAGAGATGTCCTTTTTATCGATGAAATTCATCGCTTGAGTCCCATAGTTGAAGAATATTTATATTCAGCCATGGAGGACTTTAAAATTGATATTATGATAGAATCAGGGCCGAACGCCCGAACCGTGCAAATCAATTTAAATCCTTTTACACTAGTAGGTGCAACTACCCGTTCCGGATTATTAACAGCACCAATGCGTGCTCGTTTCGGAATTCAAAGTCGCCTGCAATATTATAACACTGAATTACTTACTACCATCGTTCAACGAAGTGCGAGTATTTTAAAAGTGCCTATTTCAATGGAAGCTGCAATAGAAATCGCCGGAAGAAGTCGTGGAACACCGCGTATAGCTAATGCATTACTGCGTAGAGTGCGAGATTTTGCCCAAATAAAAGGCAATGGAAAAATTGATATTGAAATTGCTCGTTATGCTTTAAAGGCTCTAAATGTTGATGCACACGGTTTGGATGAAATGGACAATAAGATTTTAACGACCATTATTGATAAATTCAAAGGTGGTCCGGTAGGATTATCCACTTTGGCAACTGCTGTTTCAGAAAGTGGTGAAACCATTGAAGAAGTCTATGAACCCTTTTTAATTCAAGAAGGTTTTATTATGAGAACTCCTCGAGGGAGAGAAGTTACGGAGAAGGCATATAAACACCTCGGTAAAATTAGAACCACTATTCAAGGGGGTTTATTTGAATAGCCAGAAGCAAAAAAACTATGAGTTTACCCAAATCAATTCCTGAAGTTTCTTTTTTTAGGTTTCTTAATCATGCGAATAACATTTTAAAAAACCCATTGCCTTTTCATTCGGAGAATTTTAAAAAGCTAGGAGATATTTTTCGTTTGAATATTGGATTAGGTAAATCGGTGCTGTTTTGTAGAGATGCGGGATTGTTGCAACATGCCCTTCAGAAGAATCAAAAAAATTATACGAAGTCCTACATTCAAACAAAAGATTTGGCTAAATACGTTGGAAAGGGATTGCTAACAGCTGAAGGAGAACATTGGCAACGACAACGCAAATTAATTCAACCCGCTTTTCATAAAAGTCAACTTGTCTTGTTGTTGGATACTATTCAACAGACGATTTTAGAGGAGTTAAAAAACATCAAAAGCGGAAAGCCAATGGATGTTTTTCCTGTTTTTAATGATTTAGCTTTTCAAACCGTTGTAAAATCTATTTTTAATATTGCGATTTCAGACGCTGATATAGCTTCTTTGCAACATACTACAGAGGCGACCCAAAAAATGTTGGTTCAAGAACTAAGGCAACCTTTTCTTGTTTGGTGGTTTAATTTATCAGGAAAAACCAAGAAGCATTTAGATTTGACTCAAAACTCCAGGATCATTCTAAAAAGATTGGTTGAAGAACGGAAGCAAAGCAACACTAAGCATGATGATTTATTGTACATGCTGTTAGGTGCTACTTATGAAGATGGCACAAGCATGGAAGAGAATCAGCTAGTTGATGAAATTTTAATTTTATTTGCAGCCGGTCACGAAACCACCTCCAATGCATTGACTTTTACGTGCGAGTTATTAGCTCGAAATCCTGATTCGCAAGTGAAAATTTTAGAGGAAATTCAACGAATAAAAAATGAATCGGATGACATCATGCATTGGATTAAAAATGCAACCTATACAAAACTAGTTATTGAAGAATCGATGCGATTGTATCCGCCGGCTTATTTTATTGACCGGGTGAATATTGAAGAAGATTCTTTTAATGGAATACTTCTGCCAAAAGGCTCTACTTTGTTATTTTCTGTGTTCGAAATTCATCGACATCCTGATTTTTGGACTAATCCGGAGGAATTTATTCCGGAACGTTTTTTAGATGAAAACACCAAATTTTCTAAAAATTATTTCCCTTTTGGAGCTGGTCCAAGAATGTGTATTGGAAATAATTTCGCCATGTATGAAATGATTTTAGCCATTATTGCTTTGGTCGAACAATTTGAAATTATTGAAAAGAAAGAACCCATTCAAATTAAACCATTAATTACTTTGAAACCGTATAACGCTGTTTTGGAATTTAAAAGTAGATGATGGAAGATGGAAGCGGGAAGATGGAAGCGGGAAGATGGGAGATGGGAGATGGGAGATGGAAGCGTGAAGATGGGAGATGGGAGATGGTAATAAAAGAAAGACAAAAGGTATTAATTTTAATTTCATTTAAATGAGTTTTAAATTTGAAAAATTAATTATTTGGTAGAAAGCTATGGAT
>NZ_JBILTE010000205.1:0-4530 GCF_044371705.1 Flavobacterium sp.
AGATAACTGAAGTCGTTTAAACTTTTAAGAATAGATTCTATTTCAAATTAAAAATCATATTCTAAATACCAACCATCGATTTGGAATTTAAAGAACTCATTATTAAATTAAAAAGCCGACTAGATTTTTTAGTCGGCTTTCCTATTTTAAAACACTTCCGATTCTTTTAATTTCTCAGTATTTGAAACCAATTGCAACTCTTCAATCATTTTATGAATATTTCCGTTCATAAATCCATCCAAGTCAAAAATACTCAAACCAATTCGGTGGTCTGTAATTCTCCCTTGTGCATAATTGTAGGTTCTAATCTTTGCTGAACGGTCACCACTACTTACCTGTGATGTACGTTTAGTAGCATCTTCCGCTTGCTTCTTAGCCAATTCCATTTCATACAAACGGGAACGCAAAACCGTTAACGCTTTGTCTTTATTTTTATGTTGCGATTTTTCATCCTGACATTGAGCAACCAATCCGGTGGGAACGTGCGTCATTCGAACCGCTGATTTCGTTGTATTCACCGATTGTCCGCCTGGGCCTGACGAACAGAAATAATCGATTCGAACATCGTTCATATCAATTTGTACATCAAATTCTTCTGCTTCCGGCAAAACCATTACAGTAGCCGCTGAAGTATGCACACGCCCTTGGGTTTCCGTTTGAGGAACTCGTTGTACTCGGTGAACGCCTGCTTCAAATTTCAATGTGCCGTAAACATCTTCTCCTGTTACTTCAAAAATTACCTCTTTAAAACCTCCGGCGGTTCCTTCGTTCATATCTACTAAAGAAGTTCTCCAACCGCGACCTTCACAATATTTAGTGTACATTCTGTATAAATCTCCGGCAAAAATCGATGCTTCATCTCCACCCGTTCCGGCACGAATCTCCACCATCACGTTTTTAGCATCTTCCGGGTCTTTCGGAATCAACATAAATTTGATTTCGTCTTCCAATTGGGGCATGCGTTCTTTGGCATCGTCCAATTCCATTTTGGCCATTTCAACCATTTCCGCATCCGAACCATCGGCAATAATTTCGTTGGCTTCTTCTATATTTTGAGTCAAACGGATGTATTCCTCTCGTTTGTCTACCAAACCTTTCAAGGTTTTATATTCTTGGTTCAATTGCACATAACGCTTCTGATCGGCAATCACATCAGGCTGAATAATCAAATCTGATATCTCGTCGAAACGCTGCTTCACATATTGTAATCTGTCTAACATAGTCTTATAACTGTATTTTGGAGTGCAAAAGTACGATTTTTTGTTTCACGATTCAAGTTTAACATTTCATTGTTTTTTTGTAGTATTGTTTCGTCAAATATTCCATCATGAAAAACTCAAGCTATCTTGTACTTATAGTTTTTTCTTGCCTTTTTTCCTGTCAACAAAAAACCACTTTCAGCGAACTTGAAAAAGCCAACTGGTTTTTAGGACGTTGGGAAAATAAGACTCCGGAAGGCACTTTCTCGGAAGAATGGAAAACTGAAAATGACTCTGTTTTGGTAGGTGAAAGTTATTTCATTAACGGAAAAGATACGTTATTTGCCGAAAATGTTCGATTGGAACAACAAAAGAATGATTTATTTTATATCGTATCCGTTCCTAATCAAAATGAAGAAAAACCGGTTGCTTTTACACTCACCTCTTTTAAAAATCATTATTTAGTTTTTGAAAACCCGGAACACGATTTCCCAAAAAAAATCACCTATAAATTAGTGACGAAAGACAGTTTATATGCTGAAATTAGTGGTGATGGGAAAAGTCAGGGGTTTCCGTTTACCAAAATAAAATAACTGCTGCAAAAAAATATAAAAGTTAACTATTGTTCTATCAATTATTTACGTACAATTTTTTACATTTGAATGAAATGAAACATAAGCTATGGAAACATCTAAAAGATTCAATCAAGCTGCAGAAAAATTATACAATGCCTTCCATGAAAACAGATTAAATCCTCTTTCATGCACCCAATGTGCTGTGGGAACTATTTTGGATAACAACCATTATTGGAAAGAGTTTTCAAACTATAACGGAACATTGCAGTTAAATTATGTTGGCTTAGTGCATCAACGATTGGGCAGAAAATTTAATGGTTTTACACCTCTGGAACTTTTGCAAATTGAAAAAGTTTTTCTGCAAGCTTGTGGCTATGCTGTACCGCTGCACCAATATACATTTACGAATAAGAAAAAAAATAAAGACAAGTTGTTTAAAGGCCTTGAAGCTGTAGTAGCTCAGCTTTGTACTTTTGATAAAATCCCAAATGTGATCGATTGTACTGCATTATTCAATACTATGCAATCAATGCCCGAAAGTGCAAACCAAAAGTTTATTTTAACCGCCTACTAAAAAGCTATTTCAAAAAAACCTATATTTGATGTTACTTTTTGATTTTTAACAACTTAACATCAATCAATTTATGAAAAAAACTAGTGTTTTATTAGGAATCACGCTATTGTTTATTGGTATTTCATGTAAAAAAGATACTGAAAACACAGTTCAAGCAGAGGTGAAAAAATACGATGTAACTGATTTTTTCGATACCAAATCGGTCAGCGGTGCCGGGTTTAATGCCAACGAAACCAAAGTATTAATTTCAAGCAATAGTTCAGGTATTTTTAATTCGTATGAAGTAACAATAGCAGACACTGTTGCAAAAGCTCTAACAAACTCAACAAAAGAATCAGTATTTGCCGAAGGGTACATTCCCGGAAGTTCAAATTTTATTTATTCTTCAGATCAAGGAGGAAATGAAAATTCACATCTGTATTTGGTTAATCAAAAAACCAATGCAACAAAAGATATTACTCCTTGGGAAAATTCCTCCAATTCTTTTCTAGGTTGGAGTTTAGATAAGAAAAATTTATATGTCCAATCGAACAAAAGAGATCAGAGATATTTCGATATCTATAAATTAGACACCGTAAGTTGGAAAGATAACTTACTTTACAAAAACGATTCAGGATTGAGTGCCTCTGGAATCAGTCCCTCCGAACGCTATCTTACGCTAACCAAAGAAATCACGACGGATAAAAATGAGTTGTATTTATACGACCAGAAAACAAAAAAATCTAAAAAAATCAGTTCTGATAAAGAAGCAACTTGGAATCCGATGGTTTTTGAAAAAAATGACAGCATATTATATTATGCCACCAATGAAGGCAAAGAATTTAGTTATTTAGTAAAATACAACATCAACACCGAGAAAAAAGAAGTGGTTCTGGAAGACAAATGGGACATCATGTATATGTCACTCAGTGAAAATGAAAAATACCGAGTGGTTTTTATAAATAGTGACGGCAAAAACAAAGTGATGCTTTTTGACCATGCTACCGGTAAAGAAATTAAAATGCCTGATTTTAAAGATGGAGACGTTACAGGAGTAACTATTTCTATGAGCGAAACCAAATTATTACTCACTGTGGGGAGTAGTACCAGTCCGTCAAATCTGTATGTGTACGATATTGCATCCAAAGATTTGAAACAGCTGACTTCAACACTTAGCAAAAAAATAGACCAAAACGATTTGGTTCAAGCAGAAGTCGTTCGTTTTAAATCTTTCGATGGTTTAGAAATTCCGGCTATCTATTACAAACCTAAACAAGCGTCGGCAAGCAATAAAGTTCCGGCTTTAGTTTGGGTGCATGGCGGACCGGGTGGCCAAAGCCGCATTGGTTATTCAAATACCATTCAACATTTAGTCAATCAAGGGTATGCTGTTTTAGCGGTTAATAATCGCGGGAGCAGCGGTTACGGCAAAACATTTTACAAAATGGATAATAAAGACCACAGCAATGGCGATTTAAAAGACTGTGTTTGGGGCAAAAAATGGTTGGCCGAACAAGACTATATCGACAGTAATGCCATTGGCATTTATGGCGGAAGTTATGGTGGTTGTATGGTATTAGGAGCATTAGCTTTCCACCCTGAAGAGTTTAAAGTAGGGGTGAATTTATTTGGTGTAGCCAATTGGATGCGAACTTTAAAAAGTATTCCTCCTTATTGGGAATCCTTCCGGAAAGCATTGTATGATGAAATGGGCGATCCTAATACTGCTGATAGTATTCGATTGAAACAAATTTCTCCGTTGTTCAATTACGAAAAAATCAACAAACCCTTATTGGTGCTTCAAGGAGCAAACGACGTGCGAGTGCTACCTGTTGAAAGCGACGAAATTGTTGCCGGTGTGAAGAAAAACGGTGTCCCGGTTGAATATGTCCTCTTCCCTGACGAGGGCCACGGGTTTATCAAAAAAGAAAATCAAATTAAAGCTTCAGAGGCTACTTTAGCTTTTTTGGACAAGTATTTAAGAAGTAAAAAATAAACCATCAACTTCAAGCCCTTCTATAAATCAGAAGGGTTTGTTTTTTTATAGATTTAGTTTCGTGTTGGAAAACGCTTTAGAATTTCCAATAAAAACTTCCAATATTTTGTATCGATGAAATCGAAGCTCACGAGGGTGAGCTTTTATTTTGGAAATAGAAGTTGTAATTATTTCTTTATATTTGGGAGACAAAATATTGACAGTTTT
>NZ_JBILTE010000206.1:0-4485 GCF_044371705.1 Flavobacterium sp.
ATACACCATGGAGCACCAAACCTTCAATTTCAGGTATAACCATATCCAAATTTACCTGATTAAAATTTAAATTTAAATCCTTTTTAGTAGCACCGATGATGCTTCCGTTTAAGAATATCTCCTGATTTTCATGACTAAGTTTAAGTTCGTCAAATTGAAATGATTCAAAGTTACGGTCTATTACAATTCTGTTTTTTCTGTTATCTTCTTCATTTAAAAACCAAAAATTATTCTTGAAAAACAACTCAGATTTTTGAATTCCTACCACATTATTTTTGTCTTTATCAATGGTGTGATACATGTTCAAATTGTAAAAATCAGTACCTGCCTTTCCTCCTTTAAATTCAGTGTGCACCAATAAGGAATCGTTTTTAGTTACATTAATCAAATTAAACGCAGCTATTTTATAATACTTGTTTTTGATGCTGTCAATTTCAATAAATGTGTTAAAAAGAGGATTTTTATTATCTACTTCAATTGCTATTTTCTCAAAGTCAAATTCATTTATTTTTATATCTGGAGAAGTAAAACTTAGCTTAAAATCGTTTGTATCGGCTTTAATTGATCCGTTCACAAAAGTGTTGGGACTAACAGAAATATCCGGATAAAAAACTTCAATAATTTTATTGTAAATTGAAAAATTGAACCTTAAATATTGCCCTTTTCTAACTTTGTTAGAGGTATAATTTCTGAAGGTACTACCTAAGGAATTTTCTACTAGTAAGGTTAATTGCTCAAAATCAAACTTACCAACAACAGAACCTTCTATGATATCTGGTGAATTTATTTCAATAGTGCGTTCCCGATTTTGGTCGAATGTGGAACTAATATTAAAATCATCAAACACATAAATATCTCTGGTATTTTGATAAGATGCATGTTCAAATGTAATTTCACCGTGTATAGTATTCAGCGTATTGCCTGCCAATTTCGCAGCTATATCTCCTTTAAAAATAGCTGTACTATCGTTTGTGATTAAATTTAGTTCATACAAATTTGCATAATCAATTTTGGCATCAAAATCATACACATTTTCTTTTTTTGAAACATCAACCAATCCTGCAAAATCCATAAATAAATTAGGGTCATTTACATGTATTTTGCCACTAAAATAGGGCTTCTTAAAAACACCTTTCAGAGTGATATCAGCATAATTATAATTGTTGTATTGAATTTTATTAATCTTGCCGTCAATTTTTGTATTAATCAAATCTTTTGTAAACCCTTTTCCGTTCACATCAACATTCAATGACACCAAACCCAAATCAGAATTATCAATAAAATTTCCAACATTGAATTTGTCTAATATAATCTTCCCCTTATAGGAGGAATTATCAATATTTTTGATATCTTGTATTTGCAAATCAGAAAAAACCGAACCCAAAGCAGAGTTCATAGTAAAAACCGTCTCAATTTGAGAAGTTGAAATTTGAGAAGTCCCATTTAGTGTAAACTGACCAAGTTTTTCCATGGCACTTGGCAGTGTTTTACCAAGAATGTTTGGCAATAAATTTGTTAAATCTCCGTAGTTGGATGTAAGCTTTTCAAATGTACCATTCATTAAAAATCCTTCGGAATCTTCTGCAAAAAGATTTTGAAAGCGGATATCACCATAAATTTCAGTACTCTTATCACCTTTAAGAACGAGATTGTTGATTTTTAAGTCGTTAAGAATACCTTTTACGTCGCCTTTAAGATTAAATGTATTATCTGATCCAATTTCTTCGTAAAAATAACGAATGTCGTTTGTTGCTAAAAAAGAAGAATCTATTTTAATATCAAATACGACCTTATTATTAAAATCTGCAAAATCTTCTTTATCAGCATCATAAAGCAAGGCAATATCGCCATAAAAAAGTGATTTTTTAGTCCGAACTTTTAATTTTTCTAATAAAAGATTCTTTTTGGAATAGGTAAATTTTGTTTCCAAGTTTTGAACCACCAGACCTCTGTAATCTTTGAATTGCATTTGCTGAATTCCAAAAGTCAAATCAGTTCCGTAAATCTTAAAATCATCAATATTCGTTTGGATATTTGAAAAATCTAAAATTTTTGATGTTTTTTGGTTGTCATCAGACATTAAAAACCGACCCTCATTAATTTGAATAGTACTTGCCGTCATTAAAAATTTTCCTGAAGACGGCTTATCCGACTCAAAAGCACTTACAAAATAATCTAAATTGGTACTTGTTTCTTTTTTGTAAGTTTTTAAATTAAAAAGAATTTTATCTAATTTAATATCCCCTAAAAGTAAATCGCCATCGATAAGTTTTTTGAAGTTTTGAAGTTTTGTTTGCAACCTATTCACATAAATCAATGTATCCTTATGATGATCTCGAATGAGCACTTTTTTAAGTTTTACAGTTCCAAAAACAGAAATTGAAACCTGTTCAACGTTGATATCAGTACCAAAATCCTCATTTAAACTATTGGTTACATAATTTCCAATTTTGGTTTGCACAAAAGGCAATGTGAGTAAGGTGCCAACAAGCAGCATTAAAATAATGATTCCAATTAAGGACCGAACGACTATTTTTCTAAATTTCTTAATACTCTTTTACTTTTATAATTTTGCGGTTTTTAAAGCAAAAACACTATTTTTACACCTAACAAAAATATATAATTTTAACGTACTATTTTTACATTTGTTGCGTCTAAATTATTCCTAACAAATATAAGTCAAAATCCGTGCCTCTTTATGTCAAAAGAACCCATTTATATTTTAGCTATCGAAAGTTCTTGCGATGACACAGCTGCTGCCGTTCTAAAAGATGAATGCGTTTTATCAAATTTGGTTGCCAGACAAAGCATCCATGAAGAATTTGGTGGCGTAGTTCCTGAGTTAGCTTCCAGAGCTCACCAACAAAATATTGTTCCCGTGGTGGAAATGGCTTTGCGAAAAGCCGGCGTTGATAAAAGTAAGTTGCACGCCATTGCTTTTACCCAAGGTCCCGGTTTGATGGGATCACTACTTGTGGGAAGTTCGTTTGCAAAATCGTTTGCCATGGCTTTAAAAATTCCGCTGATTGCAGTGAATCATATGCAGGCACATATTCTGGCACATTTTATTGATGAAGTAGGATTTGACAAACCTACATTTCCTTTTTTAGCGTTAACCATTTCCGGTGGACATACACAGATTGTAAAGGTTAATGATTTTTTTGACATGGAAATTATTGGTGAAACTACCGATGATGCGGTAGGAGAAGCGTTTGATAAAACGGCCAAAATACTTGGTTTTCCTTATCCGGGCGGCCCTTTAATTGATCAATTTGCAAAAGAAGGAAACCCTAAAGCATATGCATTTACCAAACCAAAAGTAGAAGGTTTGAACTTTAGTTTTTCGGGACTCAAAACACAAATACTGTATTTTATTCAAAAGAATGTTGCCTTTCATCCCAATTTTATAGAGGAAAACAAAGCCGATATCTGTGCATCAGTTCAAAATGTTATTATACAAATTTTGATGGACAAACTCAAATTGGCTGTTGCACAAACAGGCATCAATCAAATAGCTATTGGTGGTGGCGTTTCGGCAAATACAGGAATTAGAAAAACATTAAAAGAAGCTGAAGAAAAATACGGATGGAAAACCTATATACCAAAATTCGAGTACACAACCGATAATGCTGCAATGATTGGAATTGTGGGTTATCAAAAATATTTAAAGCAACATTTTGAAAGTGCTTCCGTAGTTTCAAAAGCACGAATTGAATTTTAATGCAACTATTTTATTTCAAAAATATAAACGCTCATTCTACTTCTTTTTCGTTTGATAAGGAAGAGAGCAAACATATTTATAAAGTATTACGAAAAAAAGAAGGTGATGTACTTTTTGTAACCAATGGTTTAGGCCTTTTGTTTAAAACGAAAATTACTCTGGCATCTGATTCGAAGTGCACGGTTGAAATTCTATCCATTGAAACCACAGAAAAACAAAAATACCAGCTTCATTTAGCGGTAGCTCCAACCAAAATGAATGACCGTTACGAATGGTTTTTAGAAAAAGTTACAGAAATTGGCGTTCAAGAAATAACGCCCATTATTTGTGACCATTCGGAGCGAAAAGTTATTAAAACCGAACGGTTTGATAGGATTGTGCTTTCGGCAATGAAGCAATCCAATCAAGTTTTTTTGCCAATTTTAAACGAGCCAATTGCATTCAAAGACTTTATTAAAAAATCAAATAGCGGGCAAAAATTTATTGCTCATTGCGAGGAAACGACTAAGAAAATGTTAACGGAAGTTGTACAAGCAAATCAAGATTGCACCATCTTAATTGGACCCGAAGGCGATTTTTCGTTAAAAGAAATTGAAATTGCTTTAGAAAACAATTACAATCCGGTATCTTTAGGAGCCACAAGACTGCGAACGGAAACAGCTGCTATGGTTGCGTGTCATACAATTGCACTTATTAATGAATAATTTTATTTTCAAATGAAAAACATCGCTGCTACTTTACTTTTATTGAGTTTTATTCTGCAT
>NZ_JBILTE010000048.1:0-15068 GCF_044371705.1 Flavobacterium sp.
ATGGATTTGGTTATTGGTTTTGATTGCATTGTCTTTAGCGGCTGAATGGTTTATTCGGAAGTACAACGGGTTGATTTAAGCGAATCTTAATAAACACTTTAGTTCTTCTTAAGCTAGCTAAATGATAGATACTTGAAATTTGTTTAAAATTTTAGGTATGTTATTTTTAGATAAATTGTTCCCTGCCCGCTATCAATTGCTGATTGGATTTTCTAAATGGTTTTTGTTGTTTTCTTTTATACTGCGAGTTATTTTTATAGTTTGGCAGTGGGGTGAAATATCTCATGCACCATTGGAATTAATACAAACATTTTTTATTGGTTTGTTTTTTGATTTAGGTGTACTCTCTTTTATTTGGTTATTTTCATCAATATATCTTTTACTACTGCCAAAAAAATGGATTGGAAGTAGATTTGATAAAATTGCAGTTTATACCTTTTTTGCACTTACTATAATCGTTTTGGTTTTTACTTTTTTTGCTGAAATCACCTTTTGGGATGAATTTAAATCTCGGTTTAATTTTGTTGCAGTCGATTACTTAATTTACACCTTCGAAGTTGTTCAAAACATCAATCAAAGTTATCCTTTGGTCTTTTTAATTCCATCAATGTTGTTGATTTCGTTTGGAGTATTTTTATTTTTCTTCAAAAATGGTTATTTCAAAAGTGTTTTTGAAGATAAAATAGCTCTTAAATTTCGAGTGATTCCTTTGGCACTTGTATTTCTAATTACCTTAAGTTATGTGTTCTTTATTAAAAATTCAACTGCTGAATGGTCTGAAAACAGATTTACTAACGAAATCTCCAAAGCAGGCATATATTCGTTCTTTGCTGAATTGCGAAACAATCAATTGGATTTTCCTACATTTTATAGTACCATTTCAGATGATGAAGCTTTTACACTTGTACGTCTGAATTTTTCAAATTCGAATACAAATTTTCTAGTAAATAGTAAGTCTATAAAAAGAGAAATACGTGATTCAATTCACTCAAACCAGCATCCAAATGTGATTTTTATATTGATGGAAAGCATGAGTGCCGAATTTATGCGTGAGTTTGGCAACGAAAAAAGTATTACCCCCTTCTTGGATGTTTTGGCTCAAAACAGTTTATTTTTCACCAATTTATATGCAACGGGAAATAGAACTGTTCGCGGGATGGAAGCAGTAACATTGTCTATGCCTCCAACTCCAGGCAGTAGTGTGGTGAAACGACCTGATAATAAAAATTTATTCACCATATCTAATGTATTCCGTGGAAAGGGCTATCAATGTAATTTTTTCTATGGTGGCGATGGCTATTTTGATAACATGAATGTATTTTATGGCGGAAATGGATTTGATATTTACGACCGCGGCAGAGGTAGTATATTAAGCGATGTCATCAAAACTACTCGACACACTGTAGCGGATAACGAAGTCAATTTTGAAAACGCATGGGGTATTTGTGATGAAGATATATTTATCAAAACCATCCAAGTTGCCGATGAATATTACAGTAAAGGTAAGCCATTTTTTAATTTTGTAATGACCACTTCCAATCATAGACCGTATACGTATCCGGATAAGAAAATAATTATTCCATCTGGTACTGGCAGAAATGGAGCTGTTCAATATGCTGATTTTGCTGTCAAACAATTGTTTGAAGAATCTAAGAACAAACCTTGGTTTAAAAACACTATTTTTATTCTAGTGGCCGACCATTGTGCGAGTTCTGCAGGTAAAGACGAAATTGATGTGAAAAATTATCATATTCCTGCGTTTATTCTAGGACCTGCTATTCCCAATCAAAAAGTGGATAAACTATGTTCGCAAATCGATTTGTTCCCAACGTTATTTGGGCTTTTAAATTGGGATTATACATCTAATTTTTATGGAAAAAATGTGTTGGAACCAAGATATGAAGAACGAGCGTTTATGGGAACCTATTTAAAACTTGCCATGATGGACAAAAAGCATGAAGTACTAATTTTGTCTAATCAAAAAAAGGAACAGATGTATCAATGGAATGACGTGGATAATTCACTGAAAAATTTACCAATGAACATCGATTTAAAGAAACATACAATAGCCAACTACCAAACAGCCGATTATTTATTTACGAATGGTTTGCTAAAATAAGTTCATTAAAAAAGAGCCATAAAATAAAATCAATTTCAAAATTATTTTACAAGTTAACAGTGGATTTTTCAAGATAGAAAATCAGACAATCACAATGAGAGTGCTAACTTAAACAGTATAAGTTTTGACCTTACAAAATTAAGATTCACTTAAATTAACTTGCAAAACAAATTTTTTCCTACTATTTACGTTAATTTTGAATAATCAAATTTGTACATATAAAGATGAAGAAATTAGTAGTTGTTATTACATTGTTCCTATCCAATTGTTTGTTTTCTCAAAACTGGCAAACCAATTTCGATGATGCTAAAGCACTTGCAATTAAAGAAAATAAAAACATCATTTTGGTGTTTTCAGGCTCCGATTGGTGTGCCCCTTGTATTAAATTGGAAAAAACCGTTTGGATGTCGGACGCCTTTCAGAAAGAAGCAACCAAAAGTTGGGTGACCTATAAAGCTGATTTTCCTAAAAAGAAAGCCAATCAATTAGCTCCAGAATTAACGGAACAGAATAAAAAATTAGCTGAGAAATACAACAGTGGAGGAAGTTTTCCTTTGGTTGTTTTACTGGATAAAAACGGTAAAGTATTGGGTATGACCGGTTTTAAAAATATATCTGCAGAGGAATATGTTGCAATGTTGAAAAAAATGACTGAATAGTGAAATTTGTTTATTTTTTATTTGCACTACTTTTTTCTAACATAGTTATCGGTCAAATTACCGATACAATTTATAGTGGCAATACAAAACAACTGCAATTTAATTGGAAACAATTAATTATACCAACAATTTTTATAGGATACGGTGCTGCAGGAATTGAAAGTGAAAAGATTAAAGGGTACGATGCAAATATTAATGAAGAGTTTACCGAAAATATCGATACGCAATTTTCAATTGATGATTTTTTGGTTTTTGTACCTGCAGTTTCGGCCTATGCTTTGAATCTTGCAGGTGTCGAAGGAAATAATAATTTTAGAGACCGTACAATCATATTGTCAACAGCGTTTTTAATAACAAGCGGTACGGTTTTAACACTAAAATCAGTGACAAATGTTCAACGTCCAGATGGTAGTTCATACGATTCATTTCCTTCCGGACATACAGCCATCGCTTTTATGGGAGCTGAGTTTTTATGGCAAGAATATAAAGATGTTTCAATTGCCTACGGTATCTCGGGATATATTGTTGCTGCCGGAACAGGATTTTTTAGAATGTATAATAATAGACACTGGTTTACAGATGTTGTAACGGGAGCTGGAATCGGAATTTTAAGTACGAAGATTGCCTACTGGATTTATCCTATTGTAAATAGTAAATTATTTAAATCTGAAAAATCCACAGGAATGAATTTTTTAACGCCAATAATTACCAATAAAAATTATGGTTTGTCTTTCATCAAACAGTTTTAAGCAAATGAAAAGTGTTCTTATTTTTATGTTCATTTTACAAGTATTTATGGCCGATGCTCAGATACAAGTAAAACGTACCACTCAGCTACTAGGTAGTCCATTTGAAATGACAGTTGTGGCAAAGGACACTGTGCAAGCCAATGCATATATTGATGCAGCAATTGGTGAAGTGAAACGTATTGAAAATTTAATCTCCGATTGGATTCCAACCACGCAAATTTCAAAAGTTAATCAAAATGCAGGTAGCAAACCGATAAAAGTAGATCAAGAGGTTTTTGAATTGGTGGAACGAGCCATCAAGATTTCTAAATTAACCAACGGAGCCTTTGATATTTCCTATGCCTCGATGGACCGAATTTGGAAGTTTGATGGCACTATGAAAGAAATGCCCACCGAAGAAGCCATTAAAAAATCAGTGGCTAAAGTAGGTTATCAAAATATTATTTTGAATACAGATGAATCAACCATCTTTCTGAAAAACGAGGGTATGAAGTTGGGTTTAGGTGGTATAGGACAAGGTTATATTGCTGATAAAATCAAGGCTTTAATGCTATCGAAAGGCTGTAAATCAGGAATAGTAAACGTGTCTGGTGATATTTTTGCTTGGGGCAAACAACCCGATGGAAAACCGTGGACGGTTGCAATTGTTAACCCAATGAATAAGAACAAAGTATTTGCCACCTTCCCTTTGGAGGACAGTGCGGTTGAAACTTCTGGTAGCTATGAAAAATATGTCACCTTTAACGGAAAACGCTATTCGCACATCATCGACCCCAGAACCGGTTATCCGGCAACCGGAGTTGTAAGTGTGTCAGTTTTTGCCAAAACCACTGAAATTGCCGATGCTTTAGCTACAGGAATTTTTGTGTTGGGTGTAGAAGTAGGTTTAGATTTAGTCAATCAACTAAAGGGTATTGAATGCATCATCGTTGATGATCAAGGAAGTGTCCATGCTTCAAAAAATATTGATTTAAAAAAGTTTGAAAAACAATAATAATTTCACTTCTGACCAAATTTATTCTAGAAATTTTTTTAAAATCTGTGTCATCCGTGTTCAAAAAACAGTAAATATGAAAGTAGTATCAATTCTAGCACTCATTCTTTTCGCATTACAATCTTGCAGTTCAGTAAAAGAATACGAAAAAGAAAAAATCAACGACCCCGATATGAAATTGGCAGCTCGTTCCTCGGAACGTTTTGAAACCAATTTTCAAGTGTATCGCGAAGCTGCAGCTGGAGCCAATGGTGGAAAAACCGGTGGCGGTTGTGGTTGTAATTAATTAGCACACATTTTTGACCAATGAAAAATTATTTTATTTTAGTATTCGCCATTATTTCAGCGAGTATCTTTGCTCAGGAGAAAGATACAACCATTGTATTTAAAAAAAGAGTTTTAGAATCAATTGAAGTAGACTTCTTAATGAGTTACTACCAGCAAGACGGAGTTCATTCGGCTGTTTCAGGAGGAAAGGGAATGGAGGAATTAACAGATATTACACCAACAATTGTTGTGGCTGTACCTTTAAATGATGACGATGTGTTGACAGCTGACTTAGGTATTTCCGCCTATTCATCGGCTTCTTCCGGCAATATCAATCCATTTGACAGTGCAACGCCAAGTCCATGGCAGGCAAGTTCAGGTGCATCCGCACAAGATGTATTGACCACGATGGTACTTAATTATAGTCACAGTTCAGATGATCGGAATACTATTTGGAATGCTCATATTTCGGGTTCTGTAGAATATGACTATTCCTCCATTGGTTTTGGTGGAGGTTTAACCAAACTTTTCAATAATAAAAACACCGAAATAGGTTTGGCAGCCAACGTTTATTTGGATACTTGGCAACCCATTTATCCCAAGGAATTACAAGATTTTAAAGACAATGGAAATTCGTTAAACGGAGGGATATTCAATGATTTTACTATCATAGGAAACACTAATTACAATCCTATGGCATTTTCGTTCCAAGAAAATAAAAACAGAAACTCATTTGCATTATCGTTGAGTTTCTCACAAGTTGTTAATAAAAAGATGCAATTATCGCTCTTTGTAGATGTTTTACAACAACAAGGTTTGCTTTCCACGCCCTACCAACGCGTTTATTTTGCAGATGTTGACAATTCGTTTATCAATGAATTTCACTTAGCAGATGATATTGAACGTTTACCGGATACGCGTTTTAAATTGCCCATCGGAGCTCGATGGAATTATTACTTAAATGAGAAATTGGTTTTGCGAACGTATTATAGATATTATACAGATAATTGGGGACTTTCTTCACATACAGCAAGTATTGAATTGCCTTATAAGATAACCGACCGTTTTACCATTTTTCCAATTTATCGGTATTATACGCAAAGCGAAGCGGATTATTTTGCTCCCTACGACACGCATCTGTCAACCGAAGAGTTCTATACATCCGACTATGATTTATCTACTTTTGATGCCCATCAATACGGCGGTGGCTTAAATTATACGGATATTTTTACAGCTGCTCACATTTGGAAATTCGGATTAAAAAATATCGATTTGCGTTACAATCATTACAGTAGAAGTGACGGATTAGAGGCAGATATCTTATCTTTAGGGATGAAATTTATTATGAACTAAAATGAAAATTTTAATAGTAGAAGACGAAGCAGGCATTGCAACCTTCCTCAAGCAAGGTTTAGAAGAAGAAGGCTACGTAATAATTGTGGCTTCTAATGGTCAGGACGGATTAGATCAAGCGATTGCTCAAAAACCTGATTTGATTCTTTTAGACTGGATGTTACCCAAGCTTTCCGGATTAGAGGTTTGTTTGTCTTTTCGCAAAGAAAACACAACCACGCCAATCATCTTTTTAACTGCAAAAGATACAGTTCAGGAAACAATTGAAGGTTTAAAGGCGGGTGCAAATGATTACATCAAAAAACCATTTAGTTTTGAAGAATTGTTGGAACGTATTAAAATTCATTTTAGAAAACAAAATGAAAAAGATGTTGTTGAATTAAAAGAGTTGAAATTCATTCAATCCAAACATCAGGTTTTTTTAGAAGACCAAGAAGTTGTTTTAACCCAAAGAGAATATGAACTTTTACTGTATTTGGTTAAAAATAAAGGAACCGTTTGCACTCGGAATCAAATTATTGAAGACGTTTGGGATATTCATTTTGAATATGATACAGGTGTGATTGATGTTTTTATGAATGCCATTCGAAGAAAATTAAATAGCATAAAAGAAGTAGATTATATCAAAACCATTCGTGGCGTAGGTTATATTGCCAACGAATAAAAAGTACCCATTTCCATTCAATGAACGCTTTTTCATTTAGAAACAGAATTGCTTTTTATTATCTCGTAAGTACCGCATTACTTATCGCGATCGTGTTTTTTGCAATCTATCAAATCGTAAGTTTTAGTGTTTACAATCACATCAATACCGATATTGAAGTGGAAGTAGAAAAGCATTTGGAAGAAATTGAAATTGATCAAAACAATACCTATTTAATCCAAGTTGATCAATGGAGAGATCGCGAACATAACGCTGTTGATGTGAATCCGGTTTTTATTCAGTTTTTAGATGTAAATGACGAGTTGATTGATAAATCGCCCAATCTTAAAAATCTAAATTTAAAATTATATACGGAAGATCGAGACAATCAATTTGTTGACACGTACTTGAATACTAAACCAATTCGACAAATTCAAGTGCCGTTATTCGATAAAGAGCAAATCGTTGGATATTTAATTGTTGCGATGTCATTGGATGATGCAGCAATGGTTTTAACAAATTTGCGTACCATTCTGTTGGTTTCTTTTCCTTTAATTCTTTTAGTACTCTTTTTAACTGCTCGGTTTTTTGCAGGTCGAAGTATCCAACCCATCAATTCAATTATTGCTATTTCAAGTCAAATAAGTAAAGACAACCTTTCCTCAAGAATCAACTTGCCTCCAAACAAAGATGAATTGTATGTGTTGTCTAAAACAATCAATGATCTGTTGGACCGAATTGAAAATGCCATCGATCGTGAAAAACAGTTTACTTCTGATGCTTCTCATGAATTGCGAACACCCTTAGCAATCATTAAAGGAACCTTAGAAGTTTTGGTTCGAAAACCAAGAAACCAAGCCGAATATGAAGAGAAAATCAATTTTTGTGTAAAAGAAGTTGATCGCATGAATACCTTAGTAGATGAATTATTACTGCTAGCTCGCTTTGAAAACCAAAAGCAGACCAATAAAAAGGAACCTGTATTTTTGAATGCAATTGTTTTAGATATTCTGGCTCGCTATTCAGAAAAAATAAATTTAAAAAAAATTACCGTTCACACGAATTTCAACGAGGAATATACGATTACTTCCGATGTTTATTTAATCTCAATAATTATTAGTAATCTTTTGTCAAATGCTATCAAATATTCCGATGAAAACGGAGAAATTTTTGTAACTTTAGATAAAGAAAATGGCCATGTAATTTGTAAAATAGTAGATGAAGGAATGGGTATTTCCAATGAAGATTTAAACAAAATTGGCAATAGGTTTTATCGTTCCCAAAGTGTGCAACACCGCGAAATTAAAGGAACCGGACTTGGCTTGTCAATCGTAAATAGATTAGCTGATTTATTGGATATTACCTTTGAAATTGAAAGCAAACTCAAACAAGGAACAGCGGTATTATTAAGGTTTCCCTGAGGCTTTCCTAAGTCATTCTTAAGTAATCTATTTATTTTTTAGAGTAAATTTACAGAAATAAATAGAAACCCAATGCTCGAAAAAATAATTGCATTTAGTTTAAAAAATAAACTCATTATCTTACTCTTCACATTGGGAGTAATTGGTTTCGGACTGTTTTCAGTTTTTCAAATTTCTATTGGTGCTGTTCCGGATGTTACTAATAATCAAGTACAGGTAATTACCACTTCACGTAACCTTTCCACAGAAGATATCGAGCAATATATAACGTATCCCGTAGAGTTGGAAATGGCTAATTTACCTAGCGTCAAAGAAATCCGTTCCATTTCAAAATTCGGTTTGTCAGTTGTAACCATCGTTTTTGATGATGCCATTGGGACTTATCTTCCTCGTCAATTAATTGCAGAAAAAATTAAAACAGCCTCCGAAAAAATACCGGAAGGTTTTGGCACACCCGAAATGGGACCCATTACAACCGGTTTGGGTGAAATTTATCAATATACACTCGAAGTAAAACCCGAATTTAAAAGTCAGTATTCTGTAACCGACCTACGAACCATTCAGGACTGGATTGTCAAACGGCAATTGTCCGGAATAAAGGGAGTAGTCGAAATCAATACTTGGGGAGGCTATTTAAAACAATATGAAGTGGCCATTGTACCTGCTCATCTGCATGCAATGAATATCACTATTTCGGAAGTATTTTTAGCATTAGAAAAAAATAATAGCATAGCAGGTGGAGCCTACATCGAAAAAGTAAATCAAAGTTATTTTATTCGTGGTGAAGGAAAAGTAAATTCACTTGAAGATATAGAAAACATAGTTGTTAAAAATAGTAACGGCGTACCCATTTATATTAAGAATGTTGCCACTGTTCGTTTCGGTCATGCCAATCGATTTGGAGCCATCACCGGAAATGGTGAAGGCGAAAAAGTATTGGGTCAAGTCATGATGCTCAAAGGTGCCAATTCAAAACAAGTGATTGATGATGTAAAAGATCGTGTGGCAGAAATCCAAAAATCCTTACCCGAGGGAGTTTACATCAACGGCTTTTTAGAACGAAGTGAATTGGTTGGAAAAACGACATTCACTGTCGCTGAAAATTTAATTCTTGGTTGTTTAATCGTCATCTTTGTGGTAGTACTTTTGCTAGGAAATTGGCGTTCGGGTTTGGTTGTAGCATCGGTTATTCCGTTGTGTTTACTTTTTGCCATTTCTTTTATGAATATTTTCGGAATCGATGCCAATTTAATGAGTTTAGGAGCAATCGACTTTGGAATTATCATTGACGGAGCCGTAATTATTGTTGAATTTATTGCTTTTCAAATTGCTCAAAAATCCAAGCATTTAGTGGGTATGGAAAAAGTAGCAATGCAATTGGAAATCGATAAAATTACCTATAAAAGTGCCTCTAAAATGATGAATTCTGCCATTTTCGGTCAGTTGATTATTTTAATTGTTTTCATTCCGATATTATCCCTTTCCGGGGTAGAAGGGAAGATGTTTAAACCCATGGCAATGACTTTTAGTTTTGCTTTGATAGGTGCCATGATTTTTTGCTTTACCTATGTGCCAGTAGTAGCCTCCTTGTTCTTAAAACCAAGAGAAGAAAACCCCAATTCCATTTCTAATAAACTGATTAATAAGTTAAATGCATGGTATTTACCAGTAATAACTTGGGCTTTGTCTAACACTAAAAAGGTATTGTACGGTGCGTTAGCTTTACTTTTCTTAGCTGTTGGTTTATTTGCCACCATGGGAGGGGAGTTTATTCCAACCCTTGATGAAGGCGATTTTGTCATCCAACCCGTTTTAAAAACAGGTACTTCCTTAACTAAAACCATTGAAACTACAACTAAAATTGAAACAATTATCTTAAAGAACTTTCCTGAAGTTAATCAAGTGGTGAGCAGAATTGGTGCTGCCGAAGTACCCACTGACCCTATGTCAATGGAAGAAAGTGATATCATCGTCAAACTAAAGCCAAAATCCGAATGGGTTTCGGCAGCTTCTAAAGATGAATTAGCCGATAAAATTAAAGCTGCTATTGAAAAGAAAATTCCAAACATGGAAATCGAGTTTACACAACCCATCGAAATGCGTTTTAATGAGTTGATTTCAGGAACACGCTCAGATGTAGCGGTAAAGATTTTTGGTGACGATTTAGATATTTTAGCAAAAAAAGCGAACGAGGTGGCAAAAGCTATAAAAAATGTAAAAGGAGCCTCCGATGTGATCATCGAAAAAACAGAAGGGCTTCCACAAATGGCTGTTCAGTTTGATAGAACTAAAATTGCTCGTTACGGATTAAATATTGCCGATTTGAACGAACTGATCGCTTTAGGTTTTGCCGGAAAAATGGTAGGAACCGTTTTTGAAGGAGCCAAGCGTTTTGATTTGGTCATCCGTTTAGACCAAAGCAACCGAAAAGATATTGAAGATTTGCGAAACCTGTATGTTTCAACACCGGCTGGCGAACAAATTCCGCTTCGTGAGTTAGCAACAATCGAATATACCGAAGGACCTGCAAAAATTTCACGCGACAATACCAACCGACGAATTGTGGTGGGAATTAATGTACGAAACCGAGATTTACAAAGTGTGGTAGATGATATTCAAACAATTGTTGAGACAAAAATCAAGCTTCCCACAGGTTATTATGTGACCTATGGCGGTCAGTTTGAAAACCTCCAAAGTGCAAAAGCCCGACTTTTAATTGCCGTACCCATCGCTTTGTTTTTAATTTTCGTCTTGCTCCATTTTGCGTTTGGCTCAATCAAAGAGGCATTGATGGTTTATTCTGCCATTCCTTTATCTGCCGTGGGTGGCGTATTGTTTTTATGGATGCGTGATTTACCCTTTAGTATTTCGGCAGGTGTCGGTTTCATTGCTCTTTTTGGTATTGCAGTTTTAAATGGTATTGTTTTGATAGAACATTTTAAAGAACTAAAACACCAGGGTATGACCAATATGAATGAACTTATTTTAAAAGGAACTACGGACCGATTACGACCGGTTTTACTGACCGCAGCAGCTGCCGCACTCGGGTTTTTACCGATGGCAATCTCTTCATCAGCAGGAGCAGAAGTGCAACGACCACTGGCAACCGTTGTTATTGGTGGATTGTTCACAGCAACCTTATTAACGATGATCGTTTTACCCATTTTATTTAAAGTATTGGATGAAAAAGAATTTAAAAAACCTAAATTTAAAAAACATCATACAAAAACGTATGTTTTGCTTTTATTTCTAATCCCTATAGTAAGTTTTGCTCAAAATACAACGGTTACAAGTTCAGATAATCAACTGAATGATTTAATTGAAAAAGCTATTTCAAACAACAAAGAAATCAAAGCTGCTCAATTGCAAGTGGATAAGACCAATGCACAAATAAAAACAGCTTTGTCGCTCGAAAAAACAAATGTGTATTACAGTTACGACGAAAATAATTTAGCATTGAATAACCTGCCGTTATCTGTATTTGGTGTTTCGCAATCTGTATTATTTCCCACAGTTTATGGAGCACAAAAAAGATTCTTTACATCCGAATATGAAAAAGAAAAAGCAAAAAATGAACTTTTAAAAAATAAATTAGCTGTAGAAGTTTCCAAAACGTATTTTCAGATTGTTTACTGGCAACATCAGGAACGTTTGTACCAATTATTAGATAGTTTGTACCAGAGTTTTTCAAAAGCCAGTGACCGTCGGTTTGAATTGGGAGAAACCAATTATCTGGAAAAAATTACAGCCGAAGCGAAGTTTCGTCAAATAAAAACGAAATTAATTCAAATTGAAAGAGAAAAATCAATTGCCTATGAATTGCTACAATCCATTGTTCAATCCGATCAACCAATGGTCATTTCTGCAAATTCGATTGAACCCTTGCGTCTATTAGAAAATAAATCGAATAGAGGATTGTATTCCGATTACTATGAAAAAATCAAACAAAGCTATGCATCCAATGTATCGTTGCAAAAACAAAATTGGCTACCAGATTTAAATGTTGAATATTTTCAAGGCACTAATAGTGGTATTTCGCAACCTTTATACGGAATTCAATTGGGCGTTTCCATTCCTTTAGTTTTTTCCGGAAATATAGCAAAATCTAAAGTAGCACAATTAGAATTGGAAAGTTGGGAGCAACAACGGCAAAATCAAGAACTGAAAATGGATGCTTTTGTAAATCAGAAACAAAATGAATTGGCAAAGTTCGAAGAAGCCATCAATTATTACACCAATTACGGAAAAAATTTATCTTCAGAAATTACCAAAGTAGCCGAAAGCAGTTATAAAAATGGGGAGATCGATTTTTTTCAATACATCATCAGTTTAGAAAACGCAACCACTATTCAAGTCGATTATTTAGAAGCCGTTTTAAATTATAATTTGACCCAATTAGATGCCCAATATTTTAATTTTTAAAGAGCAAGCATGAAAAAATCAGTATATACCTTATTCCTTTTAGCATCCCTTTTTTCATGTAAAAAGGAGGTTGCAGAAGAAACATCTGCACCTGTCAATGGAATTATTACACTTTCAAAAGAACAATTTTCCGCTTCAGCCATGGAAATGGGTTCGTTAACCGAGCAAGATTTTGATGTTACTGTTAAAGCCACCGGAAAAATCGATGTTTCGCCTCAAAATAGAGCCAAAGTCAATACGTTCTTGGGTGGATATGTTAAGTCAACTCAATTGATGGTTGGAGATAAAGTCAGTAAAGGTAAAGCGTTACTTACATTGGAAAACAGCGAATACATTGATATTCAGAAAGATTATTTGGAAGTAGCGGAGCAAATAACTTATTTAAAATCGGAATACGAACGTCAGAAAACCTTGTTTGACGAGAAAATCACCTCTCAAAAGAATTATTTGAAAGCTGAAAGCGATTATCGAAGAGCCAAAGGGATGTACCAAGGCTTAAAAGAAAAATTGCTGTTACTTAATATCAATCCCGTTCAAGTAGAACGCGGAAATTTCACATCAGTCATTACTGTTTTCGCACCTATTTCCGGTGATGTTACAGTAATGAATGCAACGGTCGGAATGTTTATGGCTCCGTCAGATGTAATTTTGGAGATTGTGGACACCAATCATTTACAAGTAGATCTTGCCGTTTTTGAAAAAGATATTTTACAAGTTAAAACAGGGCAGAACATTCGCTTTAAAGTCCCCGAAGCATCAGAAGAAACTTTTACTGCAAACGTAGTTTTAGTAGGGAAGTCAATTGAAAGTAACGATCGTACCATTAAAGTTTATGGTGCATTAGACCCAAAAGTGAAACACTTTTTATTAACGGGTATGTTTGTAGAAGCAGAAATTATCGTGAATTCAAAAAAGGGATTTGCAGTTCCAAAGGATGCTTTAATTACTGAAGGGGAATCCACTTTTCTGTTGGTTTTAGTGAATGAACAGAACGGGTTTGTTTTTGATAAAGTAGCTGTAACCGTTGGAGAAAAATCGGAGCAGTTTGTAGAAATCATGCCAAATAAATGGATCACACCAAGTTCAAAAATTTTAATCAAAGGGGTTTTTGACGTAGCTAATTAAACAATCTTAAACCTTTAAACAATTTTAAACCTTTAAACAATACTATTATGAACGACGCCCATTTACACTTAGTGGTTAACCACTTTCCAATTATCGGTACGATTTTTGGACTCGGCATTTTAATTGCCGGATTAATTTTTAAAAATCAAACATTAAAAAACACGGCATTTGTACTTTTTATAATTGCAGCTGCATTTGGATTTGCTTCAATGAATACAGGAGAAGGAGCAGAGGAAATTGCTGAAAAGCTTCCCGGAGTTACTGATCAATTAATTGAAACGCATGAAGAATTGGCTGAAACATTTAGCTTATTTTTATATGCTACCGGTTTATTGTCATTGCTATCATTGATTTTAGTTTATAAAAAAAGTGCCCTTGCAAAACTCACCACGATAGGTACGGTTGGAGTTGCAGTCGTAGCTGTTTATTTCGCTCAACAAACCGGTACCAGTGGTGGCGAAATAAGACATACAGAAATTAGAGCCAATGCAACCACACCTTCAGAAGGTGCGATAAATAAGGAAAATGATTTAAATGCAGATGATCATTAAATCGAATTTTTAAGATTGATTTTCCTTTTGTATCTTTATCAAAATCAAAAAAAATACAATGAACAAAGCATTCAATTTCAAACTTATTCCGTTAATTATCGGTTTAATAATTCTTATCATTATTCTATTTAAATCAACGATAACTATTGAATCCGGTCAAGCCGGTGTACTTTACAGAACATTTGGCGGTGGTGTAGAAACAAAGAAACCTCCACTAGGCGAAGGTTTTCATATGGTTGCACCTTGGAATGACGTATTTATTTACGAAGTTCGCCAGCAAGAGCTTTCGGAGGAAATGCAAGTGTTATCATCCAATGGTTTGGAAATAAAATTAGATGCAACGGCTTGGTTTCATCCACAATATGAAAACACCGGAAAGTTACATCAGGAAAAAGGAGAAAATTACATCGAACGGGTGATTCGGCCCGCGATTCGTTCAGCCGCAAGAAGTGTGGTTGGTAGATATACTCCGGAACAATTGTATTCGACCAAAAGAGATGCCATTCAAGATGAGATTTTTACGGAAACACAAAAAATACTAGCCAATCAATTTATTCAGTTGAATGAGATTTTGGTTCGCGATGTCACTTTACCTGCAACCATTAAAACGGCTATTGAAACCAAATTAAAGCAAGAGCAAGAAAGTTTGGAATACGAATTTCGGTTAGAGAAAGCTCAAAAAGAAGCCGAACGGCAACGAATTGAAGCAGAAGGAAAAGCCAATGCCAACCGAATTTTAAGTGCATCGCTAACAGATAAAATTTT
>NZ_JBILTE010000049.1:0-15058 GCF_044371705.1 Flavobacterium sp.
TAATCGTGTTCATTAGACTATTTATTGAGACTGCAAAAGTAAAAATTATATGTTGTTTTCAATCAAAGATTAATTAAAAAGAATCAGAAATTATTTTTCGAAACTTTACCTAATTTTTTGTAGATATTCCTTACTAAAAATGACAATGATAAAAAAAATAGTATCAAAGATGTAAGCAAACCAAAAACATACCAAAATGGATATATTGTTGTGTTCCATCCGGGAATAATTGAAGAAGAAAAATCAAAATTAAAAGAAATTAAAAGAAATAAGATACAATATAAAAAAGCAGCAGCAACAAAAATTCTTTTCATGCTTGTTAAAATAAATAAAAAACACTCAAATAATTTGAAATCATTTAAGTGTTTTTAAATGTCAATAAAAAAATACTAATCGTGATTTTCGATACTCTTATATGCGTCGATGATTTTCTTTACCAATCGGTGACGAACGATGTCTTTATCATCCAAATATAGTATACCTACACCTTCAACATCTTTTAAAATTAAGATTGCTTCTTTTAGTCCGGAAATGGTTCTTCTTGGTAAATCTACCTGACCAGGATCGCCTGTGATAATAAACTTAGCACTTTTTCCCATTCGCGTTAAAAACATCTTCATTTGCGAATGCGTCGTATTTTGTGCTTCATCCAAAATCACAAAAGCATTGTCTAAGGTACGTCCCCGCATAAAAGCCAGGGGAGCAATTTGTATGATTCCTTTTAATATGTAGTCTTCTAAAGTTTGAGGGGGCAACATATCACGCAACGCATCATACAATGGCTGCATGTATGGATCAAGCTTTTCTTTCATGTCTCCCGGTAAAAAACCAAGGTTCTCACCTGCTTCTACTGCAGGTCGGGTCAAAATAATTCGCTTGACTTGCTTTTCTTTTAATGCTTTTACTGCCAAGGCTACTCCTGTATAGGTTTTACCGGTACCAGCGGGACCAATGGCAAAAACCATGTCGTTTTTATATATCAATTCAACCATTTTTTGCTGGTTAGGCGTCAATGCTTTAATTAATTTACCACCGATGCCATGTACTAATATTTTGTCATGGTCTTGCATTTTTTGTTCTTCGGCCGAATTGCTCATAATCACTCGATCAATCACATTGCTGTCAATGTTGTTGTAACGGGTAAAATGAAGCATCAATCGGTTGAATCGGTTTTCAAACTCATCTAACACATCCTTCTCACCATAAGCCTTCAAGGTGGTGCCTCGGGCTACAATTTTTAGCTTCGGATAGTACTTTTTGATGGTTTCAAGATGGGAATCTTGTGCTCCCCAAAACTCTTTTGGGGCAATGTCGTGGAGTTCGATGGTTCTTTCGTTCAAAAGCAGTGGTTTTAAAATTAAAAAATAGTTTTTAATTAGTAGATTTGCATCACTCAAATTTAAACAAAAAACTTCGTAGGTTTTACGAATAGTTATAAACAAAAATATGTCAATAATTACCCTTACGACTGATTACGGACAAAAAGACCACTTTGTGGGTGCTTTGAAAGGGAAAATACTCTCAGAATTTCCGGAGGCTAAAATTGTTGATATTTCGCATGCCATCGACCCATTTAACATTGAAGAAGCCAGTTACATAATCAATGCAGCCTATCCCAGTTTTCCCAAAGGAACGGTGCATATTATTGGTGTGGACTCGGAACGTACCAAAGAAAATAAGCACGTGGCCATTCAATGGAACGACCAGTACTTTATTTGTGCCGACAATGGTATTTTGAGTATTTTGTCACAAAAAATTGTTCCTCAAAAAATTGTCACTATTAATATTCACGATCGATTGCCGGAAACTTCCACCGACATGGATGTGTTTAAAACAGTAGCTTGCCACTTAGCTAAAGGTGGATTGCTGAATGTGATTGGTAAAGAAACCCAGTCGCTCAAAGAAATTGTCACTTTGCAACCGCAGTTATCCAAAGATGGAAATTCCATCAAAGGAACTGTTATTTATATTGACCATTTTGGAAATGTTGTAGTCAACATCACGAAAAAAATATTTTTGGAAATCGGGAAAGGCCGACCCTATGAAATTGCCATCAAACCTAAACCTTTAAAAACAATCTTGCCCAACTATTCGGCAGTGGCTTTGTCTGATAAATATCCGATTAAGCAATACGAAGGACAAAGTCTAGCGGTTTTTAATGAGGCAGGCTATTTGGAAATTGCTATTTTCCGCAGTAATCCAAAAAGCTTAGGTAGTGCTCATTCGTTGCTAGGGCTGGGACACCAAGATACCGTAACCATTAATTTTATTACTGAAACACGTTAATGTATGTTTATACGAATTGTCAAAATGAGTTTTCATCAAGAAAATATTCCCGCATTTTTGGAGAATTTTGATTTAATGAAAGAAAAAATACGAAACGCTCCCGGAAATCGTTTACTTGAATTGTATCAGGATAAAAATAATCCGGAACTATTCTTTACTTACAGTTTTTGGGAAGAAGAATCAGATTTGGAAAATTACCGTAATTCGGAATTATTTTACGATGTTTGGCAATTCACAAAAAAACTGTTTAATGCAAAACCGGAGGCTTGGAGTGTGGATCAATTGGTTTCTTTGGTTTAAAAGATTGTTTAAAATTGTTTAAGGTTGTTTAAGATGGTTTAAAGTGGTGTAAATAACCTTCGTCCTCAACATTTAAACTATTAGACCTTTAAACAATTAACCGATTTAACAATTAACCGATTAAACCTATAAACGAATAAAAAATAAGTAAATGAAAGCAATACTTTTTAGAGAGATAAAATCTTTTTTCGGTTCCATCATCGGGTATTTGGTGATTGGCATCTTTTTATTACTTAACGGACTATTCCTTTGGGTATTTGAAGGCGAGTTCAATATTTTAAACAGTGGGTATGCTGATTTGAGTCCGTTTTTTACATTAGCTCCTTGGATTCTTTTATTTTTAATTCCGGCCGTTACTATGCGAAGTTTTTCGGATGAAAAAAAACAAGGTACCATCGAATTGCTTTTAACCAAACCCATGAGCAGTTGGGAAATTGTCAACGGTAAGTTTTTAGGTGCTTTTTTATTAATTGTCATCGCAATTATTCCTACCATTATTTATGTATATGCTATTTCCAGCCTAGGCTTTCCTGCCGGAAATATTGATATGGGAAGTACGCTTGGCTCCTATTTTGGTTTGCTGTTTTTGATTGCTACCTACACTTCTATCGGAATATTTACTTCAACATTAACTGACAATCAAATAGTCGCTTTTATTTTTGCCGTCTTTTTGTGCTTCTTGTTCTTTTATGGATTCGAGGGATTATCAAAAATTGGTGGCAGTTTTGGTGATTTAATCAACTCGCTCGGAATGAATTTCCATTTTAAAAGCATGAGTAGAGGTGTGATTGACACAAGAGATATAATATACTTTATCAGTGTCACGCTATTGTTTTTGTCAGGCACCGTTTATCAACTTAAATCAATGAAAGGATAATGAAAGCTACTAAGAAAAAAAATCTTCGTCAGGTACTGTCTCTTTTGGTAGTGTTGATTGGTGTCAACATCCTCAGTTCGTTCTATTTCAAGCGTTTTGATTTAACTCAAGACAAACGCTACACACTATCTGAATCGTCGTTAAAAATCTTATCCGAAATTAAGGAACCCTTATTTATTGATGTGTTTTTAGAAGGCAATTTTCCCGCAGATATCAAACGTTTGCAAACCGAAACCCGTCAAATTATTGAAGAATTCAAGGCTTACAATTCGAATATTCAGTTTCAGTTTGTAAATCCGTTGGAGGACGAAACAGACAAAGCTGCCATCATGGATGCGTTTGTTGAAAAAGGAATGACTCCCATTAACATCACTGTTGAAGACAAAGGAAAACAATCACAGGAAATCGTTTTTCCTTGGGCATTTGCCTACAGTGGCACCCGTGATACCAAAATTCAGCTACTTAAAAATATGATGGGAGCTTCAACGGAAGAAAAGGTGGTGAGTTCGGTGCAGCATTTAGAGTATGCTTTTATCAATGCGTTCCACACCATCTGTCAGGAGAAATCAAAAAAAGTAGCGGTATTAAAAGGCAATGGTCAACCCGAAGATATTTTTATCGCTGATGCCTTAAAACAAATCCGTGAAAACTATTTTATTGCTCCATTCACTTTTGACAGTATCGCCAAAAACCCATCGCAAGCTTTAAAACAATTACAGGAATATGATTTAGCCGTCATGGTAAAACCCTCCGAAGCTTTTACGGATGAAGAAAAGTTAGTATTGGATCAATATGTTATGAATGGCGGAAAAATGCTCTGGTTGGTGGATGCCGTTACTGTAGAAATGGATAGTTTATACAATGAAACGCGAACCACGTTGGCTTTCCCGAGAGATTTAAATTTAAACGACCTATTCTTTAAATATGGATTCCGAATCAATCCTGCGTTGGTAAAAGATGTCATGGCTACCCCTATTTCTTTAGCTACCGGCGATGCAGGTTCTGCCATGCAATACACGCAATTTCCTTGGTTGTATTCGCCAATGATTTATCCGGAATCTAAACATCCGATTGTCAATAATTTGGAGGCGTTAAAATTTGAGTTTACCAATCCGATTGACACGTTGAAGAACGGAATTAAAAAAACAGTTTTATTACAATCATCTCCGTATTCAAAAGCAATTGGAACACCCGTTGAAGTGAATTTAAATATGGTTTCCGAACGACCGGAACCTGCTGAGTTTGATAAAACAGGTTTGATACCTGTTGCCGTTTTATTGGAAGGAAATTTTACATCGGTGTATCAAAATAGAGTGTTACCCTTTAAAGATTTGAAATTTCAACCGATGGGAAAATCCACAAAAATGATTGTGGTTTCCGACGGTGATATCATCAAAAATCAAATTGACAAAAACTACCAACCACTAGAATTAGGCTTTGATAAATGGACCAACAAATATTACGGAAATAAAGAATTTGTATTGAATTGTGTCAATTATTTGCTGGATGATTCCGGACTTATTAACATCCGAAGCAAAGAAGTAAATTTACCTTTATTGGATAAAGAAAAAGTATTTGAAAATTACACGGCTACGCAAGCGTTAACTGTTGGAGTTCCAATAGTAATCGTTGCACTTTTCGGAATCTTTTTTGTGTACTTCCGTCGCAGAATGTATGCGAAGTAGTGTTAATAAAATTCTTTTTGATATTGCATAGTTAAGGTTATATTTGTGAGATTAAAAAAAGACACAATGAAGTTTATCGTATCGAGTTCCTACTTATTAAAACAACTACAAGTATTGGGAAGTGTTATTAACAGTAGTAATACCTTACCTATTTTAGATAATTTCCTTTTTGAATTAGAAAATAATGCATTGATTGTTTCTGCTTCTGATTTAGAAACTACTATGTCTGCCACACTTGAAATTGACAGTAAAAGTCAAGGAAGCGTTGCTGTTCCTGCAAAATTGCTTTTAGAAATACTAAAAACATTCCCGGAACAACCGTTAACTTTTACCGTAGAGGAAAACAGTACGATTGAAATTAGTTCCAATTCAGGTAAATATGCGTTGGCTTATGCTCCCGGAGATGAATTTCCAAAAGCGGTTGTTTTAGACGACCCTTCTTCTACCCTGGTGCCTGCTGAAGTTTTAGCAACAGCCATCAGCAAAACTATTTTTGCAGCCGGTAATGACGATTTACGTCCAGTGATGTCGGGTGTGTTTTTCCAATTTTCCCCGGAAGGATTAATATTTGTAGCCACCGATGCTCACAAATTAGTAAAATATGCACGCACCGATGTACAAGCTTCTGAAGTGACTGATTTCATTATGCCTAAGAAACCTTTGAACATTCTAAAAGGTATTTTAGGAACTTCAGACAGCGAAGTAAAAATTGAATACAACGATAGCAATGCTGTGTTTTCATTTGACAATTACTCGTTGATTTGTCGTTTAATTGATGGGAAATATCCGAACTATGAAGCGGTTATTCCAAAAGAGAATCCAAATAAATTACACATCGATCGTACACAGTTTTTAAACTCCGTGCGTCGTGTGGCAATCTTTTCTAATAAAACCACCCATCAAATTCGTTTGAAAATTGCGGGAACAGAATTAAATATTTCTGCTGAGGATATTGATTATTCTAACAAAGCCGAAGAACGATTAACTTGTGATTACCAAGGAGACGATTTGCAAATTGGATTCAACTCTCGCTTTCTAACGGAGATGTTGAACAACTTGCAATCGGATGAAATCATGTTGGAAATGTCATTGCCCAATCGTGCAGGAATCTTAACTCCTGTGGATGGACTTGACGATGGTGAAACTGTTACTATGTTGGTGATGCCGGTAATGCTAAACAATTAAAATTAACTAACTCTATACCACGAAAACCGCAGTTCTGTTTGGAACTGCGGTTTTTTTTGTGCGGGACGAATATTATTTACGCACAACTAACAGCAAGTCGACCCTATGGGACTTTGATGTACGCAGGTGTTTTTTTGTCATCCTGACAAAGGCCTGTCCGCCGTAGCGGAAAGAACCCCATCATACACTCACGGGCTATTTTCAAAACCCAACGAATTTATTACAACGCATCTTCATGAATTGCCAACAAAGGCACTTGTAAATGATAAGACAATTTCTGAGTCAGACTTTGGCGGAACAACTCTTCAAAGAAACCACGTTTGTAATTTAACATCGCTAAAAGATCAATTTCGTACGATTTAGTGAAGTTCAAAATGGTTTGTTTAACATCGTCGTTTTCAATAATATGAAATTCAATGTTCTCGCCTTTAAATAGGAATTTCCAATCTTGTATAATCACATCGTTCACATTGGTTTTTTTATTTTTCACAAGTAAACAATGTACCTTGGCACCAAAAATTTTGGCTAACTCCAACACTTTTTTCAGAGCTTTTTTATCCTCTTCGTTGAATCGGGTGGTAAAAACAATATTCTTAATTCCTTCGTATTCAGACTCTTCGGGAACACTAATAACGTAAGCGTTCACTTCCGTAATTACACTACCGGTGTTGGATCCTAAAAACGTTTCTTTTAAACCAGTGGCTCCTTTAGTTCCCATCACTACATAGTCAATCTTTTCATTTTTCACCACGTCTTTGATGGCCCAAATCAAATCGCCGTGCTTTAAAATATTACTAATTTTAACGTGCCCCAAATTGTTTCTCTCGGCAATCTCACGAAGCAACGGAATTTGATCTTTGTAATCTTCAAAACTTTCCAATTCAATACTGTCGTATACCTCTTTCAATGTGTGAGGTAAACCGCCGTAATGTAATTGTGGTAGTTCATACGCATGAAGCGTGAGTACTTCAGCTTCAAAAGCGTCGGCTAATTTTAAAGCATAAATGAATGCATTAAGAGAAGCATCAGAAAAATCGGTTGGAAAAAGAATACGTTTCATGACTCAAATTATTACGTGTTACTATTTTATTGTTAGGTAAATCTACAAATTGTTGTTGGCAAATGACATGATATTTATCATTTTAAGAAAATAATTAACAGCGGGTGCAGTACTAAATCTCGCAAAAGTGTCAGTTATTATTGTTAATTTTACACCGTGATAGGTTTAAATCTCTCGCAAAGACTCAAAGTCGCGAATAGTAAGAATTGAAAACTTGAGCGATAATTTAAAATCTCTCGAAAATATGCAAATTGCACGTTTTAAAGTTTTGCGACTTTGCGACTTTGCGAGAAAACAAATTACGAGAAAAGAAAATTGCGAGAAAAATTACATTTAACTAATTCCTTATGATTCTCAACGAAACCATTGTTGCATTGGCCACACCTTCGGGAGCGGGAGCCATTGCTGTGATTCGAATTTCAGGCAAAGCGGCCATTTCAATTGCTTCTCAAATTTTTCAATCAGTTTCTAAAAAAGATATTACCAAACAAAAAACGCATACCATTCATTTGGGTCACATTGTCGACGGTACAAAAGTGTATGACCAAGTATTACTTTCATTATTTAAAAATCCACATTCATATACGGGTGAGGATTTGGTGGAGCTCTCTTGTCACGGTTCGACCTTTATCCAGCAACAAATAATTCAGCTGTTGTTGCGGAACGGTTGTACGATGGCTAAACCGGGTGAATTTACATTGCGTGCCTTTTTAAACGGCAAATTAGACTTATCGCAAGCCGAAGCAGTTGCCGATTTAATTTCGTCAGACAACGAAGCCTCACATCAAATTGCCATGCAACAAATGCGAGGTGGTTTTAGCAACGAGATTGCATTGTTACGGGCGGAGTTGCTTAATTTTGCGTCACTTATTGAATTGGAACTGGACTTTGCGGAGGAAGATGTGGAGTTTGCCGATCGCACCCAATTCACTGATTTGCTCACTCGCATTGATTTTGTTTTGAAACGTTTAATCGACTCGTTTGCAGTGGGGAATGTGATTAAGAATGGCATCCCGGTAGCAATTGTTGGCGAGCCAAACGTAGGGAAATCTACCCTTCTAAATGCCTTATTGAACGAGGAGCGAGCGATTGTTTCTGAAATTGCCGGCACCACTCGCGACACGATTGAAGACGAGTTGGTGATTGAAGGTATTGGTTTCCGATTCATCGATACAGCAGGCATCCGCGAAACGAAAGATGTGGTGGAGAGCATAGGCATTTTGAAGACTTTTGAAAAGATTGAGCAAGCACAGGTGGTTTTGTATTTGTTTGATAGTTTCAAGTTTCAAGTTTCAACTTCAGAGTACTTGAGTGAAATTGAAAAGGTGAAAAATAAATACCCTTTAAAACCGCTTGTTGTTGTGATCAATAAAATTGATTTATTATCCAAAGAAGAGCTGTTGTCTATTTACCAACAACTTGAAACTATAAACCTGAAACCTACAACCATCGCCGCCAAACAAAACATCGGCATTGATGAACTCAAGCAAAAACTATTATCCTTTGTTAACACCGGGGCTTTACGCAACAACGAAACGATTGTCACGAATTCCCGCCATTACGATTCGCTGTTGAAAGCTTTAGAAGCCATTCAGAAGGTGAAATGGGGGTTGGAATCGGGACTTTCTTCTGACCTCATGGCGATTGATATTCGCGATGGATTGTACCATTTTGGTGCCATTACGGGCGAAGTGACAAATGATGAATTGTTGGGGAATATTTTTGCTAATTTCTGTATTGGGAAATAACTACTCTTCCTCATCCAAATCATCCGTATTCATTTGATCAAAAAAATCGTCAGGATTAAAGGGGATATCTTCATCCGGATCTTTGTCATGTGCTGAAACACCCGGCGGATTAAATAATCCCCATCGGTCAATGATGTAATTCCAAGGGTCAAAAGTTGCTACCCAATCGATAAATAATAATCGAAATTCTTCTATTTCATTTCGAAGTAATTCGATGTATTCTTTGTCTTTTATATCCTCTTCAAAACGTAAACTTCCGGCTCTTACATATAATTCCCTTGCACATTTTCTGATAATGGCTGCATTTTCCATTTTCAAATCATATAATTCTACTGCTTCTGCTCCGGCAATTTTAGCGGTTAGCATCATGGCATCTTCCATCATAAACCGTGCACAAGTTTCTTGTAAAAACTCATTGTCTTTTGGAATGATTTCAATTAATGCATGCGTCAATTTAAAAATCTCTTCTGCTTTTTGGTACAAAGGTGATTGCTTTCGGTTACCTAAACTTCCCATTTTTTCTAATTAATGATTAATTTTTGAGTACTACTGCTCGATTCCGTAGCAATGGTAATGAAATACAATCCGCTTCCCCAATTCGTTTCGATTTGATACGTACCGTTTAATTTGGATTCATATACTTTTGCCCCTAATTGATTATAAACAGTAACCGAATACTCTGAAGCTATCCCTGAAATAGTAACTGAATTCTGTGCAGGATTTGGATACAACGAAGCCTTTAATTGCGAAGGACTCGTTGCGGACAAATTTCCCTGCCAAACCTGACCTGTATTGGTTCCCCAAATATAATTAGCCAGTTGAGGCAAATCAATAAACGGATTGCGATTTATTTGCCACGTATAAATGTAATTATTTCGATGCATTTCAAAATCATCAGCAGGATCTGTTGAATTCCAAACTAATAAAGTAGCCAAATCTCCCAATTGATGTAAAGTTGTATCGGGAGGATTCCCATTGACTACATTCAAAAGATTGTAGCGAATGGCCATATAAAAAACGGCACGAGCTACATCGCCTTTCCAACTTCCTTGGTTTCCGGCAGGACCATTGTAATCTGTTAATCCGTAATCTTTATTATTTCGTGAGCTGTTTTCTTGACCGTCTTCTGCACGAATGTGATGAGCGTCTGCATGGCCTGCCAAAATATCATCAGCATTTGTGGGCAACCAAATAGCAATTCCATCAGGAGTATCAGAAGTTCCGTTTGAAAAGCCACCTCTTGATTGCGGATAAATGTGCTCTCTATTCCACGTTCCTGTGTTGTTTCCGGTCGTTTGAAAATCTAAAACAGCACGAGGTTGTTCCACGTACATTAACCAAACTTGGTTGTGATTTAACGGATTTCTGTCAGCAATTTTTATAATATTGGTCACATCTCCATACGTATGTGCCCGAACAACAGCAGGATTTGCAATAATATCTTGGATGGCTTGCACTAAAACTGCTCCTGCTTTACCATTTAATGAATCGTAATATCCGGTTGGAGCTGTAGAAGCAACCAACCCAAAGGTTGGATTTAAAGGTGTTCCCCAAGGAGATGTTGAAAAATCATTGTCAACAACCCGAATAATGATGTTATCATTTAATCGAACATATCCTGAAGGAAGTGTTCCAAATTTAATACGTAATTCTTCATCACCTTCGTCTACTGCATCATCAATAATTTGGATACTTGTCGTAAAACTAGATTGACCTGTGGGAATAGCAACCGTTAAATTAGCTGTATAATCAGCAGCTGTAAAACTACCGTTAGTCAAAGTGTAGGTAAAACTTAAATCGGATACAGCAGGCGTTTGCGTGGTAAACGTTATCGGAAAACTATCACCTTCATTTAAATTGGCAGTGTTTGCGGTGATGGTAATTCCATTAAATTGAATACCACTCCCGTCATTAGTAGCTCCGGGCGTTGGTGCTTTAACTTCATAAGTTCCATCGGGTTTTCGTTGTATCGATTGCGTAGTACCTAAACTGTTTGCATTCTCATTGGTTTGGACGAACACATTAAATAAGGTCATTAAAGATGTTGCCTGAGGGTCACTTGTATCATAAATCAACACATCAATTAAATTGGTTGCAGTTGCTAAAGTGCCATCCGGAAAATTAGCCACAGATCCTAAATAAATAGCAACCGCATCTTCTCCATTTTGAATGGTATTATCTGAAATAATTTTTTGGGGAACCGGAGAAACTGCGTTACTCCCAAGAACAAAAATTCCGTTTGCGTCTGTTACAAACCCATTTAAATCAACTGCAAAATAGCTTTGATTAGCGGTTGACGAACTTGGATTTCCATTAAAAAAAACAACCACATAGCCATTTAAAGAAAAAAATGGGACATTTGATTTAAGTTCTACAAATTCTTTATCGTCGATGCTAGGCGTGTCTGAATCTATTTCATTAACTACTAATTGTCCAAAAGTTACGTTGGAAATAATTAATAACCATAAAGTTACTGTTTTTTTGATCATTTTTGTTTATTAGTTTTCACAAATATAATTGATTATAACTAACCCCACAAAATGATAAATATTATCTAAAATAGGTGCTGAAATTCGTTTTTTTATATAGTTTTGCAACAAAAATTTTAACAATACATTTAAAATGAAGAAAATAGTTTTAGCATTTGCCTTTCTAGCCATTGCAATTTCATGTAATAAGTTAGCCGAGAATGAATTTGAAATCGAAGGAACGATAGATGGTATCGAAAGTGGCATCTTTGTTATTTTAGAAAAACAAGATGAAATGGGCAATTTCATTCCAATGGACACAACAAAAATGGACAATGGTAAATTTAGTTTTAAAGGAGAATCAAAAGAAGTGGGGTTTCATTATATTCAAGTTCAAACAGTAAACGGCAAGATTCCTTTTATCTTAGAAAGTGGATCAATCAAGATAGAGGCTTACAAAGACAGCATTCAAAAAAGTAAAATTTCAGGTACCTATAGTAATGATCAATATGTCGCTCATACTAAAATTACAGATGCGATTAATGTACGAATGAAGAAATTCCAGGATGAAAACACTCCAAAGTGGATGGCTGCTCAAGCGGCGAACGACACTGTGACGATGAATGCCTTGATGAAAGAAAATAAAAAGTTTGAAGTAGATTACATGACTGCAGCAAAAAACCATGTTAAAAATCATCCGAAATCATTTTTATCAGCAGTGTTCCTCGACCAAATGTTAAGTCTTCCGGGGCAAGATTGGAAAGAAATTGAAAAATCATATAATACCTTATCTGAACCATTAAAAAAATCAAAACCGGGTGTTTCTGCCAAAGCAAAAATAGACGAGTTTTCTAAAAAACCATCGGTAGAAGTCGGAAGCATGGCTCCTGATTTTTCGGCTCCAAATCCACAGGGTACAGCGGTTTCTTTAAAAGAAAGCTTAGGTAAAGTAACCATCATTGATTTTTGGGCATCTTGGTGTGGACCGTGCAGAAAAGAGAATCCAAATGTTGTGGCATTGTATGACGAGTTTCATTCAAAAGGATTAAACATCATCGGTGTTTCTTTAGATAAACCTGAAGCAAAAGAGGCTTGGATTCAAGCGATTGCAACAGACAAATTGACTTGGCCACAAGTTTCAAATTTAATGTTTTGGGAAGATCCGGTTGCTAAAATGTATGGTGTACAAGCAATTCCTGCGACATTTATTTTAGATTCGAGCGGTAAAATAGTGGCTAGAGATTTAAGAGGAGCTGCATTAAAAGCTAAAGTTCAGGAACTTTTAGGATCATAAACTTCACAACCTTTCGTTATAATTAAAATCTCCCTTCGTGGAGATTTTTTTATTTTTCTAGTTAGCAATCCATTGCGTATTTCTTTGAAATTTATCACTGGAAAGGTTTGGATTCTTTGAAAACAATTTTATATTTGCAACCGCGTTCATGCAGGGGGAGATACTCAAGCGGCCAACGAGGGCGGACTGTAAATCCGCTGATTACATCTTCGCAGGTTCGAATCCTGCTCTCCCCACAAACAAAAATCCCAAAACATGTCAAAAGCTCGCTTTTGTAAGTGTTTTGGGATTTTTGTTTGGGTAAGGTTTCCTCCCACAGGATCACCGAAGGTAATCCTGTCAAACTTTGCACAAATTGTTTTATAAAAACAGAAAGGATGGACTAAAGTCCATCCCTGTTCAAATTGCTTCGCAATTAAGAATATTAGGAGCCCAACAAACCTTCCTTAAGTCCTTCATCAGCGGGATTGTCGCCTAACCAAATCCCGAAAAGAGCTTTTTTAAAATCATAACCTTCGATGACACCTTTTTTTTCTCCATTTTTATAAAACACCACCCCTTTTTCCGGCACGTATACCAAAATAAACTTGTCACCCACTTTGATTTCATCGCTAAACAAAGACTTAAATTTTGCCACTTTATCTTTAATTGGTGCAATATTATTTTTTGTAGACTTAATCAAGCCTTCGTCAAGTGCGTCAACCATTTTTTTTGAAGTAACCATACTAGAAATTACATCTAACCTTATAGCCACTGCATTTTTTGAATTGACAATTTCCTTGGCATTTTTAGATTTTTTATCAAGATATAACGAACCCACATATAAGTCCATCCACATTTTTTCTCTAACCCCTGCACCATTAAAATATAACTCTTGGCCTTCAATCGTTAGTTTGGCATCTAACTTAACTCCGGAAACAGTCTTTTGTGCATGAACTAAAGTTGTCACAAAAAAACAAAACATCAAAAATGTACTTGTGTATTTTTTCATAATTAATGGTAAACTATGTTTTCTATTATGTCCTGGTTAAAAAAAATCCAATTCGGACAATTACGAAATTACAGAAACTGAATGTTATTCCAAAATAAAACTGACGGAGACATTTGTTAAAACATCTATCTCACCAATGGCTAGTGTTTGTTGGCTTGATTCAGCCACAGCATCCATCGCATATAGTGCGTTTTTATACATTGGTGGTTGATAATGACTTGAATTATCGGTAATCAAAATAGCTTTTCCTACTTTTTGATTCAAGACAGACACATAATCTTCCGCTTTCTTTTTAGCATCAAGAATCGCTAATTTTCGTGCTTCCGATTTATGTTGTTCCATTTTAGAGGATTTGAACTCAACGTTGTCAATTGAATTGATTCCGTTGTCAACTAATCCCATCATCAATTCGTCATATTTTGTAATATCTTTCAAAACAATCGAAATGGACTGGCTGGCTTGATACGTTTGCTTCTTTTTTTCGTAATCGTATGTTTTATTCAAACTTACTTGCGTTGTTTTAAAATCGGATTCAGGAACGCCGAATTTTTTAATATATTTCAACACCTTATCAACGGTTTCATCGTTTAACTTTTTTACTTCGGCAGCATCTTTGCCAAAATTATTCACTCCTAAACTAATTTCAACTCGATCCGGGACGACTTTAATCCGACCTTCGCCAGTAACAGAAATTTGAGGGACTTGTTTTACTTCTTGAGCACTCATTCCGGTTACGACTAACGTAAGAATGATCATAATAGATTTTTTCATTTTTATAAATTTTAACAACTGGTGAATTTCAAATAACATGCCAAAGCAACTCGGAAGACTTAAATCTTATCCATTTTGGCCATTACAAATAGTATAATAATTGGAATCGCCAATAAAACGACCATTAATAAATTCTCTGTGAGTAAATTAGGCTGATTGAACAACGTTATTGCATAACCACCAATTGCTCCCCCAAAATGAGCGGTATGTCCGATATTGTCACGTTTTGCCTTCATACCATATATTGAATAAAGCAAATAACCAATTCCAAATACATACGCAGGAATTGGAATCGGGATAAAAAAGAAATACAAATTCATATCGGGATTAAGTAAAATCGCCGAATACAAAACGCCGGTTACCGCTCCCGAAGCCCCAACGGCTCTATAAGAA
>NZ_JBILTE010000050.1:0-15049 GCF_044371705.1 Flavobacterium sp.
AAAATATAATTTAACCGCTCCTGATTTGATGGATAAAGATAAAGTTACGTTGTTAACGGATGCTCCGGCACTAGCGGTTGGTAAAAAATTATACGAAGTAAACTGTATCGCTTGTCACAGAGCAGATGGAGGTGGTTCTATCGGACCAAACCTTACAGATAACCAATGGATTTTGGGTGGTGGTATTAAAAATGTTTTTAATACATTGATGGAAGGTGGTAGAGAAGGTAAAGGAATGGTTCCATGGAAAGCAACAATAAAACCATCTGATTTACAGAAAGTTGCCAGTTATGTTTTGTCTCTTCAAGGAACAAATCCGGTTGATCCTAAAGTATCCGAAGGCGATGTTTGGGTAGATGAAAATGCACCCGATGCAACAATTGTTAAAGATTCTACGGTTACTGATACTACAAAAACAAAAGTAGCACCAGCAACTAAATAACAACTATAAAACCCGTTTCAAGCGGGATTTGTAAATTTTTCAATAAAAAGGTATGAGTAAGTTACCCGAAGAAAGTTTTAGAGACACAATCGGAACCATTGATAAAGAAGGTAAAAGAGCTTTTATCTATCCTAAGAAACCTAAGGGACCTTTTTATGATAAAAGGAAGCTGTTAAGTTATTTCTTACTTGTATTTTTAGTAGCAGCTCCTTTTATTAAAATTAACGGACATCAATTTTTGATGTTCAATGTATTGGAGCGACGCTTCAATATTTTCAGTTTTCCATTTTGGCCTCAGGATTTTCACTTATTTGTGATTTCCATGATTATCGGAGTGGTAGGGCTTGCACTTTTTACAGTTGTGTTCGGACGTATATTTTGTGGTTGGTTTTGTCCGCAAACCATTTTTATGGAAATGGTTTTTCGCAGAATTGAATTCTGGATTGATGGTGATCGAGGAGCTCAAATTCGTTTACAAAAGCAAGAATGGAATGCCGAAAAGATTCGCAAAAGAGTGACTAAATGGATTGTCTTTTTTATTATATCTTTCCTAATTGCAAATGTTTTTTTAGCCTATTTGGTTAGTAGTGACCGATTGTTGCTCATGATTAAAGAAGGTCCGGCTTTGCATACCAGTACATTGATTGCATTATTGATTTTTACAGGAGTTTTTTATTTTGTATTTGCATGGTTTAGAGAACAAGTGTGTATTATTGCTTGTCCCTATGGTAGAATGCAAGGAGTATTATTAGATAATAAATCCATCAATGTTGCCTATGACCATGTTCGAGGGGAAAAAGAGTTAGGAAGAGCAAAATTCAACAAGCAAGAAGACCGAGCTGCTACCGGAAAAGGTGATTGCATTGATTGTAAATTATGTGTACATGTTTGTCCTACGGGTATTGATATTCGTAACGGTACCCAATTAGAATGCATCAATTGCACCGCGTGTATGGATGAATGCGATACAATGATGGAAAACGTTGGACTGCCGAAAGGGTTGATTCGTTATGCAAGTGAAGACAAAATTGTAAAAAAAGAAAAATTCCAATTCACAACCCGAATGAAAGGCTATACCGCTGTTTTAGTTATTTTAATTGGAGTGTTAGTAGGAATGCTTTTCTTGCGAAATGATGTTGAAGCAACTATTTTGAGACTACCTGGACAATTGTTTGAACATAAAGGAGAAAACATCAGTAATGTTTATACGTATAAAATCATAAATAAAACAACTAAGGAATTCAATGAAGTAACATTTAAATTAGTGGATCCCAAAGGTGAAATTATATTGGTTGGAAATCCTCAAGTAAAAGTAAAACCCGATGCTATTGCAAAAGGAACACTATTTATTGAAATAAATCCCGCCTATATTGAAGGCGATAAAATCAAATTGAAAATTGAAGTGTATGAGGGTGATGTATTAATTGAAACTACAACAACCAATTTCATGGGACCAAGAAGCTTTAATCAATAATCGTTGCTTTAGCTAACTTTCATCGGACTTTAGTCCGATGTATTAAAAACATAAAAAATGAAAATAAACTGGGGAACAGGAATTGTCATTGCATTTGGACTTTTTATGACCTTTATTCTATTCTTTGTATTTAAAGTACAATCGGATAGTAAATATGACAATGAATTAGTAGTAGAAGAATATTACAAGCAAGAACTCAAATTTGAAAATCAAATGCAAAAGGAGCAGAATGCAAGTAATATGTCTGAAAAAATTGAAATTAAAACCTCGGAAGAAGGAATTAAAATAACATTTCCATCCGATTTAGATGTAACCTTAGTTAAAGGAAAAGTGTCCCTTTACCGACCGTCAAACAAAAAGCTGGATTTTGAAGTTCCGATTTCCCTATCCGGTTCACATTTGCTCATACCTAAAAGTACTTTGGTTGGCGGTCGTTGGGACATTTCTATTGATTGGACCTACGACGGAAAAGAATTTTTAAATAAAAAAACAATTTATTTTTAAAAGTAAAGGGTAAATAATAAAAGTAACCAATAACCCGTAACTCGTATGCTTTACACCGCAGTACTTTTTGGCTTGATCAGCAGTTTTCATTGCATTGGAATGTGCGGTCCAATTGCTATGATGTTGCCTGTTGATCATAATAATCCCACCAAGAAAGTACTGCAAATCATGTTGTATCATTTGGGACGCTTGACGGCATACGGAATGTTAGGACTATTTTTTGGAATGTTAGGGAAAGGTCTTTTCCTTGCCGGATTACAACAGCAATTGTCCATTGCAGTGGGAATTTTTATGATTGTTTTTGTTGTAGTGCCGGAAAGGACTTTGGCCAAATACAATTTCTCGAAACCGGTGTACAAGCTTATTTCAAAAGTAAAAGCACATTTAGGAGCACAATTCAAACGGAAATCACCCGACGCCTTATTTACCATTGGATTATTAAATGGCTTTTTGCCGTGCGGAATGGTTTATGCAGCACTTTTTGGAGCCATTGCCATGCAAAGCGAACTTTTAGGCGTTGCTTACATGGTTTTGTTTGGAATTGGCACGATTCCCATGATGAGTGCTGTGGTGCTTATTTCGAATTTTATAACTGTACCTGTTCGCAATCGTATTCAACAATTAATTCCTGTTTTTGTAATTGCTATAGGTGCTTTGTTCATCATGCGAGGCATGGGATTGGATATTCCTTATATTTCACCTAATACAACAAGTTTACTTGTACAGGCAAATCCGGACTGTCATAATTAATTACTTTTTTTACTATTTTTTTTGCACTAATTTTCTCCTTGTGGTTTAAAAATTAGTGCCTTTTATATTTCTATTGTCTTAAAATTAAAGTAGTAAACTGATTAATATCATATTTTTTTTTCGTAAAAATTTCGAAATTTATGCTATAATAATTTTTAAATAGTTGTAGTATGACAAATTTTGATATAAATCATGTGAAAAATGTGGTATTGCTTGGACACACGGGTAGCGGTAAAACCACCTTGGCAGAATCGTTGCTTTTTGAAGCTGGAATTATTAACCGTAGAGGAACGGTTGAAGATCAGAATACGGTAGGAGATTATTCTGATATGGAACATGAAAAAGGAAAAACGCTATTCTCCAAACTGATGAACTCCAAATGGAGAGGATACAAAATTAATATTTTAGACACGCCCGGTTATGATGATTTATCGGGCGAAATTATTTCTGCCATGCGAGTGGCAGATTGTGGTTTGATGTTGCTCAATTCCAAAATGGGCGTTGAAGTGGGCACTGATATCATTTGGCAGTATACCAATGATTTCAAACTCCCCGTAATTTTAGCAGTCAATCATTTAGATAATGATAAATCGGATTTTGATCGAACCATTACTGAAGCAAAAGAACATTTTGGTAATCAAGTGGTAATTGTTCAATATCCCGTAAATCAAGGAGAACAATTTGATGCAGTCATTGATGTGTTGAATATGGTGATGTATAAGTATTCAAAAAATGGAGGTAAGCCTGAAAAAATGGCTATACCGGATGCAGAAAAAGAAAAAGCCAATCGCTTGCATCAGGAATTAATTGAAACCATTGCCGGTAACGACGAAAATTTGATGGAAAAATACTTCGATAAAGGTGAATTAGACGAGGACGAAATGAAACTAGGTCTGCATCATTCACTTATTAAACATGAACTATTTCCTGTTTTTTGTCTTTCTGCAAAATTAAATATGGGTACCGGACGATTGATGGGATTTATTGATAATGTATGTCCGTCCGCTTTTGAAATGCCCAAACAAAAAACCATTGACGGACAAGAAATTACTTGCTCCGACAAGGGCAACAAAGCCATTTTTGTTTATAAAACAGTAACAGAACCGCATATTGGTGATTTAAGTTTCTTTAAAGTTCTTTCGGGAACAATCAAAGTAGGTGATGAGTTGACCAATGAAAACACCGGCCAAGTGGAAAAAATAACCCAGTTATTTGAAATGGAGGGAAATAAGAGAATTCCTGTGGATGAACTGGTTGCCGGTGATATCGGTGCTACACAAAAGCTAAAAAATACACATACAAATAACACACTACATCAAAAAGGGTTTCCGATAGAAATCGTACCGATTCAATTTCCTAATCCAACCTATACAATAGCGGTTGAAGGAACCAAAAAAGGAGAGGAAGAAAAATTATCTGCTGCTTTGCATCAATTGGTCGAGGAAGATCCCTCTATCCGAGTGGAAGTTTCTGCCGAATTACGCCAGACGTTGATTCATTGCCAAGGTGAATTACATTTAGCTGTAATCAAATGGAAATTGGAAAATGCACAAAAACTTTCCGTTCGTTTCCAAAAGCCAAGAGTAGCTTATCGCGAAACCATTCAAACCGAAGCAGAAACCGTTTACCGCCATAAAAAACAATCGGGCGGAGCGGGACAATTTGGTGAAATAGCCATGAAAATTGAGCCTTGGTATGACGGTATGCCTGAGCCAACCGGTGTTTCAATACGTGGAAAAGAAGAAATTGATTTGGCGTGGGGCGGGAAACTAGTGTATTATAATTGTATAGTAGGCGGTGCAATTGATGCACGTTTTCATCCATCCATCCTGAAGGGAATTATGGAAAAAATGCAACAAGGTCCTCTCACGGGTTCACACGTTCAAGATGTTCGCGTCATCGTATTCGACGGAAAAATGCACCCGGTAGACAGCAATGATTTGTCTTTTAAAATTGCAGGAATGATGGCCTTTAAAGAAAACTTCATCAATGCAAGCCCAAAACTTTTGGAGCCTATTTATAAAGTGACTATTACAGCTCCTGAGGAGATTACCGGGGCAATTATGAGCACCATCCAATCACATCGTTCAATGGTGGAGGGAATGGACGCCGAAGGCCATTTTACGATTATCAAAGCCCAAATTCCAATTGCTGAAATGCATGAATTTACAAACGACTTACGTTCGCTTTCGCAAGGCAGAGCCCGAATTGCAATGGAGTTTGATCATTATGAAGCGGTAGCCTATGAAATTCAAAGTAAGTTAGTTGCAGAATTTCAGAAAGAAGTAGTTGAAGTGTAATAATTAAGATGGATGAGATGCTGAACTTTCAGTCATGCGAAGTGGCTTGTCCTGCTGAACTTGTATCAGCATCTCATTAATATTCACAGATAAACTGTAAAAAAAGTTAGGTTTGATAGATAACTTCATATGTTGCTATTTCATTTCTGAACAAATAAAAAGTAAACGCCCGATTTATTTTCGGGCGTTTTATCTTTTAAAGGTGCTTTTATAATAACTACACCGTCATCGAAAACAACTGCGTGCTCGGGATATTTCGAGTCATTCGCAAATCGAAGGCCATGCAAATGTTTCGTACAAATGCTTTTCCTTTATCGGTTACAGTAATGGCATTTTCAGTTATTTGAACCAAACCATCATTTTTCATTTCTTGTAATCGTTCGATAACTTCCGGTAGTTCAGAAAAGTAAGTCCCATATTCAGCCCAAGTCGTGTGAAATTGGCACATTAAATTCAAAATATGTTTCCGAATAATCAAATCTTCTGCAGTCAAAATGTGTCCTCTAAATACCGGTAACTCATTCTGTGCCAATAAATCATAATATTCTTCAAGAGTTTTGACATTTTGAGCAAAACTGAACCAGCTGTCACTAATAGAAGAGACGCCTAATCCAATCATCACTTGCGTTTTTGAAGAGGTATAACCCATAAAATTTCTATGTAATTTCCCTTCTTTAAATGAATGATACATGCTGTCTGTTCCCAACGCAAAATGATCCATTCCTATTTCATGATAGCCTTTTTTAGAAAGGTGTTCTTTACCTAGTTCATATAAAAGTCGCTTTTCGTCATCTTTTGGTAAGTCTTCATCTTTGAAACCACGCTGGCCGTTTCCTTTAATCCATGGCACATGAGCATAACTGTAAAATGCTAATCGATCCGGTTGTAAGGAATTCGTTTTATCAATGGTATCGATAACCTCCGCTATTTTTTGAAATGGCAGACCAAATATTAAATCATGACCAACAGAGGTGTAGCCAATTTCTCGTGCCCAAAAAGTTACTTTGGCAACATTGTGAAACGACTGGATTCTATGAATAGCTTTTTGAACGTTCTCAGAGTAGTCCTGAACACCAAAACTAACTCTTCGAAAACCTAAATCAAATAATGTTTGAAGATGTTTACGCGTTGTATTGTTTGGATGACCTTCAAAACTAAATTCATATGCTTCATGTTTTTTTGCTGTTTCAAATAATCCGTTTATTAATCGTTTCAGATTTTCAGGGGCAAAAAAGGTAGGGGTTCCACCACCCAAATGGATTTCTTTGATGATTGGTTTTTTGGGTAACAACTCACAGTATAATTCCCATTCTTTTAAAACGGCTTCAATGTAAGGGTTTTCAACTTCGTGTTGTTTGGTAATACGTTTGTTACACCCACAAAAGGTACACAAACTTTCACAAAACGGTAAGTGTATGTATAAGCTAATACCCTCTGAACTATTGCTATCTGCAAAGGAATGAATCAATGTTTCTTTCCATTTTTCGAGTGAAAAGTTTTTTTCATCCCAATAAGGAACCGTTGGATAACTTGTGTATCGCGGACCAGGAACATTATATTTTTGAATCAGTGACATTTATTATTTCTTTAAACTGTAAAAAAGTTTTGACTTCAATACATCTAATTTCTTTATAGATTTGTATAATTCTACTAAGAATTATAGGTCAAAGATATTTGAGTAATCCTTACAAAAAAATGATAATTGTCATAACAAAAAAAACCGACACATGGGTCGGCTTTCTGTTTTATAGTATCTTACTCATGAGAGATATTTCGCAATTGCTTTAGTTTATCTCGCCATGTTTTCAGTTCGTCCTTGTGTTTTTCAATATTTTTAAAAACTTCTTTTACCATAGGATTGTCCTTTTTGGCATGTGTAAAGAATTGAATATTGTTTTCTAATTGGAAGATTTCTGATTGTAATTCGTCAATTTTACGCATGATGAAGATTTTTTCTCCTTCCAACTTACGAGAATCATCTGCACCGGCTAGTTGGCCTAGCTTATTAGAAAAACGCATCATGTCGCTTTCTTTTTTACTCATACTAAGTTTTTCAAATAAGGCATCGAGAATTTTGTTGAATTTACCTTCAATATGTCTTCTTGAAAAAGGTACTTTTCCATACGATTTCCATTGTTCGATATGAGCTTTTATTGCGTCTAAATCAGTTTTATGATCGCCAACCAATTGAAATTCTTTCAATTGCTCTAAATATTCTTTTTTCTTATCAAAAGCTTCAATTTCTTCTGAATTAGCCTCGTTTCGAGTCGCTTTCATTCGGTCGAAATACTGATTGCAGGCATCTTTAAACTCTTTCCAAACCTTATCAGAATATTTTCTTGGAACGTGACCAATTTGTTTCCATTCCTCCTGAATTTGTTTCATCAATGGAGTAGTGGCAGCAAAATCTTCACTTAAACTCATGGCTTTAGCTTTTTCAACTAAAGCATTTTTTTTGTTTAAATTGTCATTTTGTTCCTTTTTAATGTCTTTGTAAAAGGAATTTTTATGTGAATTGAAGTTGCGAACGGCAGTTTTGAATTCAGTCCAAGTAGCTTCGTTTACTTCGCTCGGCACTTTACCTGCAGAGAAAAAGGCATTGCGTAAGGCTTCCACTTTTTCAATCAACCCTTGCCATTGCGAATGCACGCTTACCTCTTCTTTTGCTAAGGCTTCAATTTGAGAAATAATTTCCTTTTTGATTTCTAAATTGGCTGTTTCTCTTTCGCGTTGTGTAGCAAATAATCCTTCGCGTTTGTCATGCATTTGTTTGGTCAATACACTAAACTGATTCCAGATTTCTTCGCGGTGTTCGCGATCAACCGGACCAATTTCTTCTTTCCAAATGCGGTGCAAATCTTGCAGTTCTCTAAAAGCTTTTGCAATATCAACTTCAGTTACCAATTCTTCCACACGAGCAATGATTTTTTGCTTTAGTTCCAAATTGTGTTTGAAATCTAAGTCACGAGCTTCGCGGTCTAAATGCAAATAATCGTAAAAATTCTCTACATGAAAATGGTAATTGTTCCAAACATGGTTGTATTTATCGCGGGGAATCGGACCGATATTTTTCCACTCATCTCTCAGTTCATTGAAGTGTTTTAACGTGTCTTTGATGTTTTCTTGCGGATTGATTAAGTTCTTAATCTCCTCTACAATTTCCAATCTACGATTTAAGTTTGCTTGTAAATTGTTTTGTAAACTTTTAAAATGAGCGTTTTGCTTTGATCTTATTTGTTTGTAATAGGTATCAAATTTAGATTTTAAAGGTAAGTGGTATTCAAACTCTTCCGTTGCATCCGGATTTTCCGCATGAAATTCATCCTTTTTTTCTTCGATGAAATGATTGTATTTGTTTAAAAATTCTTTTTTTAATTCTTCTAAATGTTCTCTAACCGACATTACTTTTTCAACTTCGGCTAATTTTTCCAACTCATCCACTAATGCATCCATTGACATTTCAGAATAATCGAGCATCGGAATGTCGTGACGGTGTTTTAATGTTTCATCTTCACTTTCTTCGGCATTCGATTCCGCAATCGCATTTAATGCTTCTTGGTGATTGCTTTCCACAGGATTGCTGTTTGCAAGTTCTTCAACAGAAAGAGTAATGGTAGTTTCACTTGTAACAGTTTCGATGGCAGGAGTTTCCTCAACTGTTTCTGTGGCTGCTTCTTCAGCAACTTCAGTAACAATTTCTATTGGATCTTCTACCTCTTCGGTTACTTCCGATACTTTTTCCTTAGTTTCAGGTTGGGCTTTTTCAAGGTTTTCTTCAACTGCTTCTTGCGTTTCATTTTCAGAAACATTTTCTAAGGCTCCGTCTGTCTCATTTTCACTTGGAGACAGGTTATCATTCTTTTCTTCTAACATTGTACGAATGTGTGAGGTTTATAAAATAGGTGGAAAGATACTAAACAGCGGTTAATATTCAAAGAAATACCATTTTTAAAACAATTTTTTTCAATGAAATTGGAGCTTTACTCTGAAAACAGAAAATTATGATTCGTTTGAAGCAGACTTATTCCAAATTCTCCAGCTTTTTTCAGCTTGTAGTTCAAGCATTTCGTAACCATTTTTAATCATGGCTCCTTTGGCTTTGGCAAACTTTAAAAATGTTGTTTCTTCCGGGTTATAAATCAAATCGAATGCGATGTGTTCTGGTGAAAAATAGTCGTAGGGAATGGGCGGAAACTCTTCTACCAACGGAAATGTTCCCAATGGTGTACAATTGATTATTATTTGATAGTTGTCAAAAGTAGTTGCGTTGATATATTTGTAATCCAGAGCATTTTCAGTTTTACCTCTAGAGACAAAAGTGTATAAAATGCCGAGTTCTTGCAAAGCAAAGGCAACTGCTTTGGAGGCACCGCCTGTTCCTAAAATCAAAGCTTTTTGATGATGTGGCTTTAGCAGAGGTTGTAGTGATTTTTTAAATCCATAGCAATCCGTATTGTAACCTTTTAATGTTCCTTTCTTGGTGAATTTGATGCAATTGACAGCTCCAATTTGAGTGGCTTTCTTAGATGATTTATCCAGATAAGGAATGATTTTTTCTTTGTAAGGAATTGTAACGTTAAGTCCTGCTAAATCTGGATTTTCACGAAGTAATTTTGGAAATTGAGCGATTGTGTTCAAATCAAAGTTTTCATAAGTATAACCCGCGAGGTCACTCTTTTCAAACTTTTCGGTAAAGTATTTTTTTGAAAAGGAATAACTGATGTTTTTGCCTATTAGTCCAAATCGTTTATTCATTTTTTGCTTTCTTGCTTATGAAAAGTTGTTTGAGAAGGGGAAGGTTGGCTACAATAATAATTAGAATAATAAATTTTTCTAAATGTTCTTTGACATACTCAATTTGACCTAAAAAATAGCCTAATAAACTAATCAATGCCACCCAAAGAACCGCTCCTATGAAACTAAATTTTAAAAAGGTTTTGTAAGGAACATTTGTTGCACCGCTTAAAAAAGGGACGATAGTGCGAACAACAGGTATAAAACGGGCTATGATGATTGAATTTCTACCATTTTTTTCAAAAAACTCTTGGGCACGTTTGATATGACTTTTTCGAATGATGAATGTTTTTTCACTGTTTAAAATGAAAGTCCCAAATCTGCGACCTACATAATAATTAACGTTGTCACCCAAAAGAGCGGCTATAATTAATAAAGGGATAACAATTGTAATGTCTAATTCGCCTCGAGCAGCAATCATTCCAATAGCAAAAATTAAAGCATCTCCAGGAAGAAAAGGCATTAAAAAGGACATCACAATTAAACCTGTTTCTGCAAATACCAAAAGAAACAAAATGGCATAAATCCAATTATCATATTTTTCAATGAGTTTTGAAAGTATCTGATCCGGCTGTGATAAAAATTTGAATACTAAATCCAGAAATTCCATTGTGTTTACTTTTGAATCAATTTAACCGGTGTTAGTTGGTTTCTTTCGAAAATTTGTTGCCTACTTTTTCTACAATAAAAATAGTTAAAAATCCGGCAATCATCAAACATATTGCAACGATTAATAGGTTATCACCTTCAAAATTTTGAGGTAATATACTCTTTTCCATGAACGCTACTTCCTTTCCATGCGAGTCAATTCGGGTCGAAAGTATTTTCTTCCATGGCCAAACCTTGTTTAAAGACCCTAACATAAATCCGGTTAATAACGCCATAGTAGTGTTTCTGTGATGGTCAAACATCCAATGTAACACTTTTGAAAACATTTTGATTCCGAGAATAGCTCCAATGGCAAAGGTTCCCAGTTTTAGAATCGATTGTAATAAAAGCGTTGTGTTAAATGATACTAATGCTTCTCTAAAAACATTAATTGTACCGATGACAACACTATAAGAACCCATTAATACCAATATGAATGCTCCGGAGATACCTGGAAGTATCATGGCAATTATTGCAATGAATCCTGATAAGAATAAATAGGGATAACTATCGGGTGATGCCACTGGTTCTACAATAGTGATATAATAAGAAACAACGGTTCCAATTGTAAAAGAGAGGATGGTTGGTAACGAAAATTTAGTTATTTCTTGACCTACAAAATAGATACTTGCTAGTACTAAACCAAAAAAGTACGACCATACTAAAATGGGTTGCGTTTCCAATAAATACGTGATAACTTTTGAAAACGAAAGTATACTGATAGCAATACCGGAAAGTAAAGCCAATAAAAAATTACCGTTGATTTGCTGCCAGGCAATTTTAAAGCCATTTTTTTTCCATGATGGGAAAAAGGAAAAATCTACTTTATTGATGGTATCGATTAGTTCTTGGTAAATACCCGAGATGAATGCTATTGTACCACCCGAAACACCGGGAACTACATCGGCTGCTCCCATGGCAAGGCCTTTAAGTGTAATCAAAAAATAATCAGGGAATAATTTTCTCATAAAAAAAGCGTTCCGCTTTTGGAAACGGAACGCAAATTATGGATTTTTTTTTAGAAATCTACCGAAATGCAATTAAGATTTCAAATGTTTTAGTATCACATTTTGCACCACTTTTCGATCCCAAACCACAGGGAACAATTCTTCTAAAAGCGAACGATTTATTGCGTTCAAACGCAGTGCGTTAAGTAAATGTGTTTTACCTTTTGTATTTTCTTGCAACATATAATGCATGCCAGCGAGTCGGTATTCAATTTCAAATTCATCAGGAAAATATTCAGCGGCTTGTGTTAGTGTTTTGATGGCACTGTCAAATTCGCCTAAAAACTGCATGATGTCCACCCAAAACAACCAAGTGTCTAATTGATAGTCGCCAAATTCTACTGCTTTTCGATAGCCGTATTCTGCTTCTTCAAAAAAGTTCATTTGTTTGTTAATAGTTGCATAACGCTTCCAATACATTTGGTTTTCGTTGTCAATTGCAATTGCTTTGTTTACATAAAACAAGGCTTTTTGGTAGTTTTTCTGCCGCAAATAAAAATCAGTAATTGCAATCCAACCTTTGTCTAACAGCGGATCTTCGTGAACGGTTTTATTGTAATATTTTATTGCTTCTGCTTTATTGCCTAATTTTTCGTGACATTTACCTATTCGCAAAAGGGCATAAGAAGTAGCATCTTCTAATTCGATTGTTTTTTCAAAACTTTCAATAGCTTCTTCATATCTTTTCAATTTTTCCAAAGCTTTGCCTTTTTCCATGTGGGCACCCACAAAAAAATCATCAATTAAAGTAGCATAATCAAAGCAACGCAAGGCGTTTTCATAATTTTTGATGCTATAACTCAATCGACCTTGTTGGTGCCAAGCAATTTCGCTGTACGGATTTTTGTCGATATAGGAGTTTAAGTAGTCTATTGCCTCCACATGTTGGTCTAAAAATTCAAAACAGTACACTACATTATATAGTGCTGATTGGTCTTCGATATCTTCTTCCAGACATTTGATGAAATTTTCTTTGGCCAATTCTAAATTGTCTAAAAAGAGGTATTCCATTCCCATCAGATTATAGACATCGGCATTATCGTCGGTAAATTTCAAAGCAATTTCTAATTCTGCAATGGCCAATTCGTGTTGGTCACGTTTGGAATAAATGTTTGCTTTTTGAATGTAGATTTCTTCGTTAGTAGGTTCGATTGCGTAGAGCTCGTTTAACAATTTTTCAGCTAGTTCGAGCTTATCATCATAAATCAACATTTCAATTTGAACCAGCTTTAAACCGGTTGATCTTGGATGTTGTTCGAGTGCTAATTTTAAGGCTTTTTTTGCTAGAGATGCCTTTCCAATGTCCAGATAATGAAGAATGATGTCCTCGAATTCTTCTGAATCAAAGAAAAAAACTTTGTTGGTTTTTAACATTGATTCAAACCTGGATAAGGATACGTTGTAATCGTCTTCTTCGTGACTTAAATGCATACTCAGTATATTTAAAATTATCCTCTCCTAAATTAGTCAAGGATGCGTCTGATTTTTAATTGGTTGCTTGTTTGTTGTAAACAATTTATTAACAATTTTTAGGGCCTAGTGATTAGTCCTTAGTAAATAGTCCTTGGTCCTTAGTGCTTATTATTACTTATTATCTTTCAGAACTTCATCCAATGCTTCCAAAATAATTGCACAGCCTTCTTTTATTTCTTCTTCGGAAATGGTTAGGGGCGGTGTAATGCGAATGGCTCGACCTTCAAAAAGCAACCAAAATAGAATCAATCCCTTGTCTTGGCATTTGAAAATCACCTCATTCGTTATTTCTGCAGTTGGAACCATTGCGGCTAACATCAATCCTTTTCCTCGTACTTCTTCTATCAAAGGATGTACCAAAAGCTTTCGAAACAGCTTTTCTTTCACCAAAGTCTGCGGAATTAAGTCCGTTTCTGTCACTTCTCGTAGTGTCGCCAAACATGCTGCCGCTATGACAGGGTGTCCGCCAAACGTTGTAATGTGTCCTAATTTTGGGTTGTCGCTCAATAAATCCATGTATTCCGGTTTGGCTGTAAAAGCTCCAACGGGCATTCCGCCACCCATTCCTTTGCCCATAATGACGATATCTGGAACTACTTCATAGTTTTCAAAACCGAATAGTTTTCCGGTTCTGCCAAATCCGGGTTGAATTTCATCTACAATTAGTAAAGCACCTACTTCTTCGCAACGTTCTTTTACTTTTCTAAGAAAACCGTTTTCAGGTTGAATAAAACCTGCCCCGCCTTGGATGCTTTCTACAATAATTCCTGCAGTTCGTGTACTGATTTTTTGAATATCCTCTTCGTTGTTGAAGGTAATAAAATCTACATCGGGAATCAATGGACGAAACACTTGCTTGCGTTCTTCAAATCCCATCACGCTCATCGAACCCATGGTGTTGCCGTGGTAGGCATTGTGACAGGAAATCAATTGACTTCTTCCCGTTACACGTCGGACCAGTTTTAACGCACCTTCCGTAGCTTCGGTTCCTGAGTTGACTAAATAGGTTTTCTTTAGTGGTTCTGGCATATGTTCTGCCAAAAGCTTGCAAAACTCAACTGCTGGGTTTTGAGCATACTCGCCGTAAACCATTACATGCGAATATTTGTCCAATTGGTCTTTGATTGCCTGATTCACACGCGGGTGTTGGTGACCCAAACTACAAGCGGAAACACCTGCTACAAAATCCAAATATTTTTTACCATCGGTGTCATAAATATAGGAACCCTTGGCATGTGAAACTTCCATTGCCAAAGGATAGGGTGAGGTTTGTGCTTGGTATTTAAGGAATTCTTCTTTCATTTTTAGGGTTTCGAGTTGCGAGTTGCGGGTTTCAGGTTTCAAGTTTCAAGTTTCAGGTTTCAGGTTTCAGGTTTCAACCCAGGACTCGACATTGTTTTAGCTGCTTTTCTTCTCCTCTTTATACTCTAGTGTCTCTTTGCGGACTTCCATCGGAACAGCTTCATTTGCTTTTTCTTTGGCCGTTTCTTTTTTCATTAAATCCTCATATTCATTTTCTTCGGGAGGAAAAATATCTTCTTTCGATTTGATTCGTTCGTCGCCACGCCAAATGAATCCCTTCAGTTTTCTTGCATTCTCAGGAAGTTCGGCTTCGGGATAAATATCGCCATCCACTTGTTTAAAAAAGGTAATGGTA
>NZ_JBILTE010000208.1:0-4401 GCF_044371705.1 Flavobacterium sp.
CGGCAAGTATCAAGAACAAACCAATGCTTCCAACCAACAATGCATAATCTTCCATTTGAATAATCACAAAAATAAACGTGTACAATCCGGTAAGTGAAATTCCAATAAATGCCGGAAACTTTTTGTTCTTTAAAATGGAAATCGAATAGAGCGAAATCAACACAACCACCGAAGCACCGGCAACTAAGTAAGCCAAAGTAAAACTACTGTGTTCGGTGATTGAAATGAGCAACGTATAAAACATGATTAACGCCAATCCGATCATCGAATACTGGAAAATATGAATGTTGATTTTACTAATGCTTTGTATCAAGAAAAAGATTAAAAACGTCAATCCAATCATGAGAAAACCATATTTGGACGCTCGTTCGTTTTGTTGGTATTCATCCACGGGAGTGATAAAGTCGACACCAAACGTATACGGATTCAAGTTAGGAAACGAATCAAATGATTGCTGAGCAAATGGTCGGTTGAGGTGCAAAACTTCCCATTCGGCACTGAAACCTTTTGAATTGATGACTTTGTTTTTTTCATTCGGCAAATAATTCCCCATAAAACTGGGTGAATGCCAATTGGAAGCAATTTTTGCCGTAGTGGTTTTTCCAATAGGAGCGATGTACAGACTTTTGCTTCCGTTGTAATTGATGGTAAAATTGAAATCCAATTTTTGATTGTTCAACAAACTTTGAAGGTCAACAATTCCGGTTTCTAAAAAAGCGATTGAATCGGAATCACTATTTTGTGCCGGTTCAAAGCGGTAATTCTGCGAACCTAATTTAACATTCACCTGACTTTTGATGCTTTTCAAATTGGTGGTTCGAATCATAACGGTAGCTTTATCCCACAAAATATCCTCGTCGGGTGTGTTGTTCTTTTTGAAATTGGGATAAATGTAATGACCGTCAAATTTCATAGCTGCCGAAAAAACATTCGATTTGTACAAACTGCGTTCAAGCGGTTTGGCCATGGTTACTGTGCTTTGATTGTGTAACTCCTCCGGAAAGAAATAGGCGATTTTAATTTCGGCTTTTCTTGTTTTTACCTGCTTGTTGGTGGCGGGATCAATCACAAATTCCTCGGAATACGATTTGTAGGGGACTTTTAAAATAGGTCCGTAAAAGTGAATGCTTTCGCCCCATTTGTCCGAGGTTTCTTCAACGACCTCTTTTTGGCGAAGCGAACGTTCATCGATTAAGCCCTTAACCAGTTGTAAAGGAACTAGTAAAACGAGCGTTAATAAACCGATAACAATAATTTTTGCCGTGTTTGATTGAAAGAAATTGGTTTGTTTTTCCATGATTTTGAAGTTTAAAAAGTTTAAGAGTTTAAATGTTTAAGAGTTTATTTACAGGTTATTAACTTTAGAATGGAAGGAAGTTGTAACGAAATACAAAACCAATAAAAATGTTCCAAAACCTACTGTGAAGTTCTGAGCATCGGTTGCTGTTACACCTTTTAAAATTCCTCTGAGGAGTGCAAACGGTTCCTGAAGTACATCCCAACTATTGAATCGATAATAGCGACCGAGATAGACGCCAAAACCTGAGAGATAGAGAATAGTGATGACAAATGGAACTTTAAGTTTGGGCGAAAAGTGACTGCAAATAATATTTTCTATCTGCACTAAAGAGAGTAAGCCAGCATACATTCCTGTTAAAGCAAAAGAGCTCAAGAGAATCAAATCAAACCAAAAAGGCACGGTTGGAAAGCGGTTGATATGCTCAAAATCGGTTATTAGATAAAATGAATTGGGAAGCAATAGTAACCAAATAAATAAGGCAGTAACGAGTTTTACTTTGTGTTCTCTGATTGGTAGTGTAACCATTATTACTAATGAAAGAAGCAAGGGTAAACATGCTAGGAATAAATTCCACAGTAAAAACCCGTACATGAGTGTTTGGGTATTCGCGACACGGATTCCATACAGGAGAAAACAAAAAGCAATTAGAGTTGCAAGCAATTGACTTACATTTTTGTATTGAGTTAATAGGTATTGAATGTTTTTCATAATTAAAAGTACTTTGTATTTCAAAGTTAATGGATAAAAAAAAGTCAGTTATTTGTTTTGTATTAATTTTTCAAGAGCGTCAATATGTTCCTGAAAAGCCTTTTTTCCTGATTTGGTTGCTTTATAGGAAGTGTTTGGTTTTTTACCAATGAATTGCTTTTCAATTGCGATGTATTCTTCTGCTTCTAAAGCTTTTGCATGCGAGGCGAGGTTGCCATCGGTCACGCCCAACAGCTCTTTGAGTGTGGTGAAGTCGGCACTTTCGTTCACCATCAAAATCGACATAATTCCCAGTCGGATTCGGTGGTCAAAAGCTTTGTTGATATTTTGTATGATGTTTTTCATTTTAATAATTATCAAAAATTGTCTCTAACAGATCCGATTCATATAACTGCGAAGGAGCTACTACACTTTCCATGTAGGGAATTTTATTTCCGTAGCGTTCTTTCATAATTTTTTGAACCATTGGGTCTTTCAGATTAAAGTCTTTTAAACTTTTAAGTGCACACAGTTCAACTTCACCTGCGTTTTTGTATATCTTCCAAACTAATTCGGAACAGTAAATTTTTTCGTCCGACCACTCAAAATACAAATCATAGTCTTTGTTTTGAAAGGTTGATCCATATTGTTTCATTTTTTTTAATGTAGAAGCAGTTAGAACTGAATCCGCATTTTTTAATCTTTTGACAACATATTTACCATCTCTTCCATGCGTAATCCATTGTTTTAGGGGTGTCATTTTAACCGGTTGTACGGCTTCGTACACAAAAGTAGTTCCATTTTCAATGAAAATAATTCCACAATGAGAGAATTTAGAATTAGTAGCAATTCGGACAGCCTCACATTGTTTGGATTCCGAGGTTTGAAAAATGATGTCCCCATTTTTAAAGAAATCTTGAGCATTGCTTTTAGTTGATTTGAATGATGAATTGACAGTAGAAGCATTTATTTCCCCAAATACATACAGTACAGAAAGCAATAGTAGAGATACAAGAGCTATTTTTTTGTATAGACGCATAGGTTTTTATTTTTTCTCATATTTAAAATACATGATGGCTCCGTATAATATGTGACTGACGCCAAAACCCAACGCCCAAAATAGCAAGCCATAGCCTAAAAACCAAGTACTCAACAAGCCTAATACGATAAAAGTTAATCCCAAATAGCGAACGCCGCCAAGGGTATACTTACTTGCATTGACGCACGCTAAACCGTAAAATATAAGTGTTAAAGGAGCAATTAAGCCTAACATTTCTTTTTCGATTAAGAAAAGAATAAAAAACCCACCTGTTGCCAACGGAATTAGAAAATTAATGACTAATCGTCGAGCGGTGCTGTTCCAAAAAGTTTCATTGTTTATTTTTGCTTTTCGAATGCTAAGTACAATTCCGGTCGCTAAAGAAAGTACCGCAACTGTAGCGGCAATTACCAGAAGGCGAATGACTGCTTCTTCTGAAATGACTAAATTTTTGTAAGCACCCATCGTGGAGGTATCAAAATAGATGGTTTTGTAGGCCATCCAAGCTCCAATTAAAGCGTAAATTCCAGCAAGAATTCCCGATATACCGCTTAGGGAGAGAAACTGACTTGATTTTGACATCATTTGTTTGATGTCCTGAATGTCTTTTAAATAATCTTTCTGTTCCATTTTTAAAGTACTTTGAATTGCAAAGTAAATACTAATTTTTCAACTGACCAAAACATTTTTCTATTATTTTTGAAGAATGAAACCTGCCGAATTATATATACTCAACCAACCGGAACCTTATCGTTCGATTTTGTTGCATTTGCAAGCGGTTATTGAACTGACCTTGCCGGAAATTAAATTACAGTTTAAGTACAAGATTCCGTTTTATTATTATAACGGTAAGCCTTTTGTCTATTTAAATGCCACTCATAAACGTGGGTATGTTGATGTTGCTTTTATGAAAGGGTATCAACTAAAGTTGCATCAAGATTGTTTAGATGGGGAGAGTCGAACGCTGGTAAAGTCTTTGCATTTTTCATCTTTGGAAACGATTGACAATGAAGTTTTAATTGATTTGTTGAAGGAACAGGTTCGGTTGTATTGACTTTTTGAATTTTACATAGTAAGCCAAGTATGGTTTTTTGAGAATAATTGAAATCATAAAATTGAAATGTTACTTTTAATTTTATTACTTTTTCGACAAATCAAAAGTAAAAAGTGCATTTACGATAATTCCGTTATTATACTGAAACACGTTGCTACCATTCACTTCTCGACCCAATTGAAGAATTTGGTTTAAGTAACCACCTTCCACTCGTAGCGATGAATTAAATTGATAACCCAGTAAAACACCGATTCTATTTTGGTCAAATACATTTTCATTGACGTTCTCACCAAAACCTATAAACACCTCGTCATAGGCCGC
>NZ_JBILTE010000051.1:0-14977 GCF_044371705.1 Flavobacterium sp.
CAGAATTGGCGATGTAGGTTTCATTTTGGCCATGTGGGCCAGTCATCATTTGTTTCATGAAAATATTACATTCATGAAGCTGAATAATTATGAATTGGTTAGTGAGCATTTACAAAATCATTCATTAATTGGCATCTTTATAGCCTTATGTTTGGCGTGTGCGGCCGCCGCAAAATCGGCACAGATTCCTTTTTCCTCGTGGTTACCAAGAGCAATGGAAGGACCAACACCCTCAAGTGCCATTTTTTACGGTTCACTTTCAGTGCACTTGGGTGTTTTTTTGATGTTGCGAACGTATCCATTTTGGGAACATCAAACAGTTGTACGAATGGCAATTGGTTTGATGGGCTTAACAACAAGTATTGCGGCATCATTAATGGCGAAGGTACAATCTTCCGTAAAAAGTCAGATTGCCTATAGTTCTGTTTCTCAAATAGGAATCATATTTATTGAAATCGCACTCGGGTTGGAAACCTTAGCATTGATTCACTTTGCAGGAAATGCTTTCCTAAGAACGTATCAATTGTTGGTTTCTCCCTCTGTGGTGAGTTATTTGATCAGAGATCAGTTTTATAACTTTCAACCAAAACCTAAAAAGTACCTTTTTCTTTTGCCCCAAAAAATTGAGAATACACTTTATGTTTTGGCATTGAAAGAATTTAATTTGGAAGGATTTTTGAATTTTTTCCTCTGGCGACCTTTAAAAGCGATTGGCAAAACATTGGATTTTTTAAGCATTAAACGAGTGTATTTCTTTTTTGTGCCTTTGTTTATGGTTGGATTTTTAGCTTATAAATTTAAAGAGGATTTGCCCGAGCAAATTGTAAATGTTTTACCCGGATTGTTTGCTTTTATCGGGTTAGTTTTTGTTTTCAAGTCATTTTCCGAACGCAAAAGCCCTTTCTTGGCATGGATACTTATTGTGCTAAATCATTTTTGGATTGCACTCGCTATTGTTTTTAACGATAAAGTTAGTGTGAGTGAAATAGCTTATTATTTAGGAGGAGTAATCATCGCAGGAACTGTTGGGTACATCGCCTTATTGCAATTGAAAAAAATTGAAATGAGAGTTTTATTCAGTCAGTATTTAGGACATGTATATGAACATCCAAAGTTTGCTTTTCTCTTTTTATTGGCAACTTTAGGCATTACAGGCTTCCCAATAACTACAACATTTATTGGCGAAGACTTGATTTTTAGTCACATCAAAAGTGATCAACTACTTTTGGCATTCTTTGTTGCCTCGAGTTTTGTGGTTTCAGGAATTGCCGGAATACGAATTTATGCCCGCTTATTTTTAGGCCCTCATGTGAAAACGTATCATGAGTTGCCGTACAAATCATCTTAAAAAATTTTAAATGACATCAAAAGTAAAAAAATATATTCCTGCCGATGGATTGGCAGGATTGAAAGAGAACTTTAAAACCGATGCCATATCGGGTTTTATAGTATTTTTATTGGCATTGCCTCTTAGTTTAGGTATTGCAAAAGCATCGGAATTCCCTCCAATTATGGGGCTGATTACTGCAATTGTAGGTGGTATTGTTGTCACATTTTTTATGGGTTCTCGTTTAACAATTAAAGGACCTGCAGCAGGTTTAATTGTTATTGTTGCAGGTGCTGTTGCAGAATTTGGTCAAGGAAATAACGATTTAGGTTGGAAACTTGCATTAGGAGCAATGGTCGCTGCAGGGATTATTCAAATTCTATTTGGGGTATTTAAGTTAGGAAAATTAGCAGATTTCTTTCCGCTTTCAACTATTCACGGGATGTTGGCTGCGATTGGAATCATCATTATTGCCAAACAAATTCCGGTTTTATTAAATGATAATCCAACTTTAGCCAAAGGAATGGGGCCCGTAGAATTGCTTTTGAATATTCCAAAATTCATCATTAACCTAGATCCTAAGGCTTCTTTTATTGGAGTGGTTAGTTTAGGAATTATGCTTGGTTGGCCTTTTATTAAAAACAAATCGATAAATATGATTCCGGCACCATTAGTTGTGTTGCTTTTTGCGATACCTGCCGAATTATTGATGGATTTTGCACATACAGAACCTCCTTACGCTTTGGTCAAAATAGGTAGTTTAATGGAGAATATTCATTGGAATGTTGATTTTTCAGGAGTTAATCAAATAGGGATATTTATTAAGTACGTGATAATGTTTGCATTGGTTGGAACTTTAGAATCATTATTAACCGTTAAAGCAATCGATTTGGCTGATCCTTATAAAAGAAAATCGAATGCTAATAAAGATTTAATAGCGGTTGGAATAGGAAATACGTTTGCTGCCTTTTTAGGAGGTCTGCCTATGATCTCAGAAGTAGCAAGAAGTTCTTCAAATGTTATTAATGGTGCTCAAACTCGTTGGGCTAATTTTTTTCATGGTTTTTTTGTTTTGCTATTTGTACTTTTGGCAGCACCTTTATTGGAACTTATTCCAAATGCTGCATTAGCAGCAATGTTAATTAGTGTTGGAATTAAACTGGCTCATCCTAGGGAGTTTATGCATATGTTACATATTGGGAAGGAGCAATTGTTGATTTTTTCTGTAACTGTATTGGTTACTTTGTTTGAAGATTTGCTGTTGGGAATTGCAGCGGGTATGTTATTAAAAATGATAATACACATGGCGAATGGAACTCCCATTTCTTCATTTTTTAGAGCTCCAACCATTGTTTCTTTTGAAGGCAATGAATATAAAGTTGAAATTAATAAAGCTGCTATTTTCTCTAATTTTCTGGGAATTAAAAGAAAATTAGAGGAGATTCCTCCCGGTTACCATGTGAGTATTTGTCTTAAAAAAACGGCATTAGTCGATCATTCGGTAATGGAGAACTTGGAACATTTTAAACAGAATTATGAAGCACATCATGAGGGAGGAAGTGTAACCATCGTAGGTTTGGAAAATCATAAACCTTTGTCTAATCATCCAAAATCTTCTCGAAAGAAAGTAGATAAATAAAAGAGGAACTGGCCATTGCAAAAACTAAATCCGTCAAGAATTTCTTCAAGACGGATTTTTTTATTTAACCAAATTTGGAATTTGTATTTTGTGATTTGGAATTTTAAGATTTTACATCATTCCCGGCATTCCGCCACCCATAGGCATTCCGCCTCCTGCGTTTTCTTCTTTGATTTCTACCAAAGCACATTCCGTAGTAAGAATCATACCTGCAACAGATGCTGCATTTTCGAGAGCTACTCTTGTTACTTTTTTAGGATCGATGATTCCTGCTTTCAACATGTCTACATATTCATCGGTTTTGGCGTTGTAACCAAAATCACCTTTTCCTTCGGCCACTTTTGCAACTACAACTGAACCTTCTAAACCAGCATTTTCAACAATGGTTCTCAAAGGAGCTTCAATTGCACGTGAAATAATTTGAATACCTGTTGCTTCATCAGCATTATCTGCTTTTAAAGCCACTAAAACGCTTTTAGCACGCAATAAAGCAACTCCTCCACCTGCAACAATTCCTTCTTCTACTGCAGCTCTTGTAGCGTGTAAAGCATCGTCTACACGGTCTTTTTTCTCTTTCATTTCTACTTCCGACGCAGCACCTACATAAAGTACCGCAACACCGCCGGCCAATTTAGCCAAACGCTCTTGTAACTTCTCACGGTCATAGTCAGACGTGGTAGTTTCCATTTGCGATTTGATTTGGTTCACACGATTTTTAATCAAGTCTCCATTTCCGGCTCCGTTTACTAATGTTGTATTGTCTTTATCGATTGTTACCTTCTCGGCAGTACCAAGCATTTCCAACGTAGCATTTTCTAAAGTATAACCACTTTCTTCCGCAATCACTGTTCCTCCGGTTAAAATTGCGATGTCTTCTAACATTGCTTTTCTTCTGTCGCCAAAACCAGGAGCTTTTACAGCTGCAATTTTTAACGCTCCACGCAATTTGTTTACTACTAGGGTTGATAGTGCTTCACCATCTACATCTTCAGCAATTATTAAAAGTGGTTTTCCTGATTGTGCTACCGGTTCTAAAACAGGAAGAAGTTCTTTTAAAGAAGATACTTTTTTGTCATATAATAAAATGAACGGATTTTCTAATTCCACATTCATTTTTTCAGGATTCGTTACAAAATAAGGTGATAAATAACCTCTGTCAAATTGCATTCCTTCCACAACGTCAACGTAGGTATCGGTTCCTTTGGCTTCTTCAACAGTAATGACACCTTCTTTGCCTACTTTTCCGAAAGCAGTAGCAATTAATTCACCAATAACTTCGTCGTTGTTAGCAGAAATTGAAGCTACTTGTTTAATTTTTTCAGTTGAACTTCCTACTTCTTTGGCTTGTTTGCCTAAGTCAGTAACAATGGCCTCAACGGCTTTGTCAATTCCTCTTTTTAAATCCATCGGATTAGCTCCGGCCGCTACGTTTTTCAAACCTTCTTTAACGATTGCTTGTGCTAAAACGGTCGCAGTCGTTGTTCCGTCACCCGCTAAATCATTGGTTTTAGAAGCCACTTCTTTCACCATTTGAGCACCCATGTTTTCCAAAGGATCTTTTAGTTCTACTTCTTTTGCAACCGTTACGCCATCTTTGGTTACTGTAGGACCTCCGAATGATTTACTGATAGTTACATTCCGTCCTTTGGGTCCGAGAGTTACTTTTACTGCATTAGCTAATGCGTCTACGCCACGTTTTAAACCATCGCGTGCTTCAATGTCGAATTTAATATCTTTTGCCATTTTGTAATTTTGTTTAAAGTTTAAAGTTTAAAGTTTTATTTCAGGATTCAGACATGAAACCTGAAACTTGAAACCATTTTTATAGTACCGCAAGAATATCATCCTCACGCATGATTAGGTAATCTTTACCTTCCAATTTTAATTCGGTGCCGGCATATTTACCATACAATACGGTATCGCCAATTTTTACTGTCATGGTGTAATCTTTTTTGCCGTTTCCAACTGCGACAACAGTTCCTCTTTGTGGTTTTTCTTTGGCTGTATCAGGGATGATGATGCCTGAAGCAGTTGTAGTTTCAGCCGCAGCCGGTTCCACTAAAACACGATCTGAAAGGGGTTTAATGTTTACTGACATAATTTATATATTTTATTTAAATAAAAGTTTGATGGTTTCTTTCAGTCAGAAATTGTGCCAATTGATGAAAACTGACATTTTTTCATGGATTGTCCTCCAATAGTTGTCAAAAAAAAATATCTCGAGCAATCGAGATATTTTTATATAAAACAAAATTGATTTTATTTTTTTTCTTCAGTTGTTGTCGGAGTTGTTGCTTCCGCCGGAACTGTTGCGTCCGGAGTAGTTGCTGCTGGAGCGGTCACCGGATTTTGAATTTCCGTAGTTTTCATCGGAGCTACCGTGCCTTTATCGATTGTAATTGTTTCAGAATTACCAAACTCACTAATGCTTGATAAAAGAATTAAAACAATAAGCACAATTCCTAATGTCCATGTACTCTTATCTAAAAAGTCGGTTGTTTTTTGAACACCACCAATTTGTGATCCACCACCTAAAGTTGAAGACAAACCGCCCCCTTTAGGGTTTTGAACCATAATGACTAATATAAGTAGAAAACAAACGATTGTTATTAAAACTAAGAAAACTGAAAATCCCATTGTTATTGATTATTTTGTTGTAAAATTTTTATATTCTGAATTCGGTCTGCAAAGAAAATACTTTTTTCTGGATATTTCAAAATTAATATTTCATAAGCCTGAATTGCTTTTTGGTATTTCTTTTGTTCCAAGTAAACCCTTGCCAATGTTTCGGTCATTAAGTGAGTGGTATCGGGTATTTCTATAGGTTTTAATTGGATGTCAACTAGGTCTCTTGCAGGAGTTATCTTCGGATTATTCTCGATAAATTTATCTATTAACTCTGTTTTTTTTGTTTTTTTAACTACTTTATCTTCTATTGGAGACTCATTTTTAACGGCAATTGCTTCTTTTTTTACTTCTTCAACAACAACTTCACGTTCAATCGGTTTAAAACTTGCCAATTGCAACCACTCTTGAAACGAATGTTTTTCGTTTTGTAAAAAGGTAATTGGTTTTCCAATTTCCAAGTTCGCTTCCAATTCTTTTGAATCGGAAAGTTGTTCTTCGGTATCAATCACAGGCTCTTCAACTTCTGAAATCGTTGCTATTTCAAATTTGTGCTCAGATGCTATCGGTTCAAGGTTTACGACTTCTTTATTAATTGCAATTGCAGGGACAAAATCAATAGCTTCCTTTGTAGAATCGATAATTGCATCTTCAAATGAGCCATTTTCATAAACAAATTCAACTACTTCATCAGCAATTATCTCAGGTTCCTTATAGTCCGTTTTTTCGATATCGTTGGGCAGTTGCGTAACGTACTCACTTTCATTGACATCAATATTTAATAATTGGGCCAACTTTTTTTGATACACATCTTTTTCAATTATGGTAAATTCATCCGATGTGATAAAATCAAAAAGTACACTTCTATCGGTGGTGTGAGCCGCAGTGGTTTTTAATGCAAAATTATATTTATAGCTATCTTGATTGTAAAGACCTTTTAAGTGTAATGCCCGAGCACTTTGAAAATAAGGAAAATTGTCCAAAACAGTTTCTAATGATTTGGCTTGCTTTTCATTAATCGCGTTGGGATGATTTAGCAAATATGTAAATTCTGTTACGTTCAATAGTATTTTTTATTAGGCGTATCTACAAATATAGTTTTTTTAATTTATGCTGTCAAGTTTATTCAAAATTGTCATCGAGCTTTTACCATCTCGCTAGCGAAGCATTAAAAATATCTTGCGTGATACGTTCAAAAAGTTCCTCTTTTGCTGTGTTTAATGTGGTTCCAACCAACTGTTGATCAGCCGGATAATCATAAAAATAGGAAAACGATTTTTCAAAATCATCTTCTTCCTTTTTGGTGTTTGTGTAGCGAACATTTACGGTCATGGTTACTCTATTTTGAGCGGCTCGTTGATCAGCTGTTGCAGACATTGGTGTAATTCTAAAACCGGTAATTTCCCCTTCATAAATTAAATCGGCACCAGAATTGGTTAGATTCAAATTGGTTTGCGTTTGAATTAAATCTTGCAAAGCCAATGTAAAATCTCTGTCTAATCCCGGTTCAATTAATTCGGAATTATTTTGAAAATAGTTGACCTGAAACGTTTCAGCATCAATTTTTCCGGTTCCGGTAAAGTTGTAGTATTTGCATCCGTTTAACGAAATAAATACCAGCAAAATGAAACTTTTTTTTATGATTTTCTTCATTTGAAATAGCTATTTTTAAAGGTCAAATTGTTTAATTTTTCTATACAAAGTGCGTTCCGAAATACCTAACTCATCCGCGGCAGCTTTGCGTTTTCCTTTGTTGCGGTCTAGTGCTTTTTTAATTAATTCAATTTCTTTGGCATCCAATCGCAATGTTTCCTCTTCTTCTACAGTTTCTGCAAAAAGGTAATCTTGATTGTCGTCTTCGTCATCAAATTCTTCTTGATCTAAATCATTTTGTTTAGGGATGATAGCTGTTCTGGGTTCTTCAAAATCAATTTCCGTATCTTCTTTTTGTCCGTAAATTTTCTGAATTAGATTTTTATTCGCTTCTTGCACTTTAGAACTCCCGTTTTGCATTAATTCTAAGGTGAGTTTTTTCAAATCGTTCAAGTCGCTTTTCATATCAAAAAGGACTTTGTATAAAATCTCACGTTCATTACTAAAATCATTTTCTGCTTTTTTGTCTTTGATAACAGCCGGTAAATTTGAACCTTCTTGTGGCAGATAAGAATATAATGTTTGGTAACTGATGTTTCTGTTGGTTTCAAGTACCGAAATTTGTTCGGCAATGTTTCGCAACTGGCGAATATTTCCACTCCAGCGATACTTTAGCAGTAAATCAATGGCGGATTCTTCTAATTTTATAGGTGGCATTTTGTATTTCTGACTAAAATCGGCCGCAAATTTTCGAAACAACAGGTGGATATCCTCTTTTCGTTCGCGTAAAGGTGGCAACATAATATCAACCGTGCTTAAACGATAATATAAATCTTCACGGAATTTACCTTTTTCAATGGCATCAAACATATTGACGTTGGTTGCAGCTACAATTCGCACATTTGTTTTTTGGACTTGCGAAGACCCCACTTTTATAAATTCGCCGTTTTCCAAGACACGAAGCAAACGAACCTGCGTGGTTAATGGTAATTCGCCAACTTCATCTAAAAAGATTGTTCCGCCATCGGCCACTTCAAAGTATCCGTCTCGGGCACCTGTGGCACCTGTAAACGATCCTTTTTCGTGTCCGAACAATTCGCTATCAATCGTTCCTTCGGGAATCGCACCGCAGTTAACGGCAATATATTTTCCGTGCTTTCTGTGGGAAAGCGAATGAATGATTTTAGGAATACTTTCTTTACCCACGCCACTTTCTCCTGTTACAAGAACGGAAATGTCGGTGGGTGCCACTTGAATGGCTTTTTCTATAGCACGATTGAGTTTCGGATCATTTCCGATGATTTCAAATCGTTGTTTTATTGCTTGTACGGATTCCATGTTTTATTTCAGGTTTCAAGTTTCAGGTTTCAAGTTTCAGGTTTCAAGTTTCAGGTTTCAAGTTAATCCCGAAACTTGAAACCTGAAACCTGAAACAAAAATTAATTCATCACTTCAGAATAACCTACCGCTTCACCAATTAAAGTGGCAGTTGTACAATCGTTTATTTTAACCAATACAAAATCACCTACTTTGTAATTCTCCTTCGGAAAAACAGCCACTGTGTTTTCAGAGTTTCTTCCGCTCCAATGAGCATTCGATTTCTTCGATTCTTTTTCAATTAAAATCTCAACGGTTTGACCTAAAAAGCGTTGTGTTCTTTCCAAAGACAATTCTTGTTGTAAATCGACTATTTCTTGCAGACGACGTTTTTTGATTCCTTCCGGAACATCGTCTTCCATTTTACGAGCGGCTAATGTTCCCGGTCTTTCAGAATAGGCAAACATGTATCCGAAATCATATTTTACATATCTCATTAAAGATAAAGTGTCTTGGTGATCGTCTTCTGTTTCTGTAGGGAAGCCGGTAATCATATCTTGAGAAATCGAACAATTGGGTATGATAGTTCTAATTTTGTCAATCAAGTCCATGTATTCTTCTCGGGTATGTTGGCGATTCATTTCTTTTAAAATGCGTGTACTTCCACTTTGAACCGGTAAATGAATATAGTTGCAAACATTGTGGTATTTAGCAATTACATGCAATACTTCTTCGTGCATGTCTTGCGGATTGGAAGTAGAAAAGCGAAAACGCATTTTTGGGAACTGAATGGCACACATTTCCAACAATTGAGCAAAATCAACTGCGGTTGCTTTTTCCATTTCTGAAGCTTTTTCAAAGTCTTTTTTCAAGCCACCGCCGTACCATAAGTAACTGTCGACATTTTGACCCAGTAGACAAACTTCTTTAAAGCCTTTTTCCCATAAATCTTTTATTTCGCCAATAATGCTTTGGGGTTCGCGACTTCTTTCACGGCCTCTAGTAAAAGGAACCACGCAAAAAGTGCACATATTGTCACATCCACGAGTAATTGAAACAAAAGCATTGACACCGTTGCTGTTCAAACGAACAGGAGAGATATCGCCATAGGTTTCCTCTTTTGAAAGGATGACGTTGATGGCATCTCTACCTTCTTCCACTTCTTTTAATAAATTGGGAATGTCTTTGTAGGCATCGGGACCTACGACCATATCTACAATTTTTTCTTCTTCTAAGAATTGACTTTTCAAACGTTCAGCCATGCAACCCAAAACCCCCACTTTCATGCTTGGGTTGATTTTTTTAACGGCGTTGTATTTTTCCAAACGTTTACGAATGGTTTGTTCAGCTTTGTCGCGAATGGAACAAGTGTTTACCAAAACCAAATCGGCTTCTTCCAGGTTTTGAGTGGTATTGTAGCCTTGGTCATTTAGTATAGAAGCGACAATCTCACTGTCTGAAAAATTCATGGCACAGCCATAACTTTCTATGAATAGTTTTTTTGTATTTTCTTTTTTTTGTTCCAGAACCAAACTGGTTCCTTGTTTTTGTTCTTCAATAATCTTTTCCATAAATAGATTTTGTCTCAATTCAGCTAGCAAAGATAATACTAAAATTCAAAATCTGACAAGATGGCAGATGATGTTTAACACAAAATTTTGAAGAGTATCGAACGACGGAAAATTAAAATATACTTTACTATTTCAATGAAATACGCACTATTCTTAAACTCTAAATAGCTCAAAAAGTGAAGTAAAATTTTAAAATTAAAAAAAAACCATACTTTTGCCCCAAACAAAAACGTACATGGCAAAGAATTTAGTTATCGTTGAGTCACCTGCAAAAGCAAAAACTATCGAGAAATTTTTGGGAAGTGATTATCAGGTGGAGTCCAGTTACGGGCACATTGCTGATTTACCTTCAAAAGAAATCGGAGTGGATGTTGCCAATGATTTCAAACCAAAATATGAAGTTTCAGCCGACAAAAAGGCTTTGGTGAGCAAACTCAAAACGTTAGCTAAAAATGCAGAAATGGTTTGGTTGGCAAGTGATGAAGACCGAGAGGGAGAAGCCATTTCGTGGCATTTATCTGAAGAATTGAAATTAGATCCAAAAAAAACCAAACGTATTGTTTTTCATGAAATTACCAAATCTGCTATTCAAAAGGCGATTGAAAGCCCGAGAGGAATTGATTATAATTTAGTAAATGCACAACAAGCCCGTCGTGTTTTAGACCGATTGGTAGGTTATGAATTATCGCCTGTACTTTGGAAAAAAGTAAAAGGTGGTTTATCAGCAGGTCGGGTGCAATCCGTTTCCGTTCGATTAATCGTTGAACGCGAACGTGAAATACAAGATTTTAAAGCTGAAGGTTCCTATAGTATTACAGCAGAATTTTCAAACGAAGCAGGAAAAACATTTAAAGCAAAATTACCTAAGAATTTTTCAACGCAAAAACAAGCCGAAGAGTTTTTAAAAAGTAATATTGGTTCTACCTATAAAATAGCAGATTTAGAAACAAAGCCTACAAAGAAAACACCTGCGGCTCCGTTTACTACTTCTACTTTGCAACAGGAAGCCGCACGTAAATTGTATTTACCGGTTGGAATAACCATGCAAATTGCCCAACGATTATACGAAGCCGGTCACATTACTTATATGAGAACGGATAGTGTGAATCTTTCACAAGAAGCGATGGGAGCTGCTCAGGCGGAAATTACCCGTTCGTATGGGAAAGAATTCAGTAAACCAAGAAATTTTACCAGTAAATCAAAAGGAGCACAGGAGGCACACGAAGCGATTCGTCCCACCGATATGTCGAGGCACTCCTTAAATATAGATAGAGATCAAGCCCGATTATACGATTTGATTTGGAAGCGTACTTTGGCATCACAAATGAGTGACGCTGAATTGGAGCGAACCAACGTTAAAATTGAGGCGTCTGCTCACAAGGAATATTTTACCGCTACAGGAGAAGTAATCAAATTTGAAGGATTTTTGAAAGTGTATTTAGAAGGTGATGATGATGAGGATGACGAGCAAGAAGGAATGTTGCCTGCAATGAAAGTGAACGAACGACTGGCTAATAATTATATTAGTGCAACCGAACGTTTTTCCCGACCGCCGAGTCGTTATACAGAAGCTTCTTTGGTAAAAAAGCTTGAAGAATTAGGAATTGGTCGTCCTTCAACCTACGCACCAACTATTTCTACTATAATTAATAGAAATTACGTTGAGAAAGGTTCCTTTGAAGGTCAGGAACGAAAATACACCCAATTATTGTTAAAAGGAAGCGATTTAAAAACACAAGTTTTAACAGAAAATACCGGTTCGGACAAAGGAAAATTAGTTCCAACAGATATCGGAATTATAGTAAATGATTTTCTTGTGAAAAATTTCGCCACTATTTTAGATTACAATTTTACAGCCAAAGTAGAGCAAGATTTTGATGAAATTGCGGAAGGAAATGAAGATTGGACCAAAATGATGCGTGATTTTTACAGTCATTTTCATCCCAATGTAAAAAATGTTGAGGAAAATGCGGATAGAGAAAGTGGTGAACGCTTATTAGGAATCGATCCCAAAACGGGAAAACAGGTATCGGTACGCTTAGGTAAATTTGGACCCATGGCTCAAATAGGAGACAGCGAAGATGATAATAAACTTTTTGCCAGTTTGGGTACGGAGCAAAACATTGGGACCATCACTTTAGAAGAGGCATTGAACTTGTTTTTATTGCCAAAAAATTTGGGTACATATAAAGGAGAAGAAGTAGAAGTGAATAACGGTCGATTTGGACCTTATGTTCGATTTGGCAAAACATTCATTTCTTTGCCAAAAGGCGAAGATCCTTTGGATGTAAGTTTGGAGCGTGCACAAGTGTTGATTGATGAAAAGACGCAAGCAGATGCTCCTGTAGGAACGTACGATGGTTTACCTATACAAAAAGGAGTGGGTAGATTTGGTCCGTTTATCAAATGGAATAATATGTTTATTAATGTAAGTAAGAAATATAATTTTGATCAATTATCCCAATCTGACTTAAAAGAATTGATTCAAGATAAGTTGCAAAAAGAGGTTGACAAGGTCATTCATGATTGGAAAGCCGAAGGTATTAAAGTAGAGAAGGCACGTTGGGGTCGTTCGATTATTACCAAAGGGAAAATCAAGATTGAGTTAAGCAAAGACGTTGATGCGGAGAAGATGACCTTAGCACAAGTTCAGGAATTGATTGAAAAAAAATCACCTGCTAAAAAAGTTGCTGCTAAAAAACCAGCGGCGAAGAAAACTGTAGCAAAGAAATCCACCGTAAAAAAGAAATAAAGTATGGCATTTGATTTCTTGGAACCTATTTCGAATGAATTGATTGATTTTATCAATACACTTCCACCACAATCGCTGGGAAAAAAAGTTGTTTTCCATACAGAAAGTGAGTTTCCTGTTTTGCAAAATGCAACCATTGCTATTTTTGGGGTTTTAGATAACAGAGGTCTCCAAGTTAATAAAGCAGTTGATTTAGTTGAAATTAGAAAAACGTTTTATAGTCTGTACCCGGGGAATTGGCATACGGAACTAATTGATTTAGGAGATATCCCGCAAGGAAATGAACAAGAAGACACTTATTATGCTGTTACAGCAATATGTACACAATTAATCAAACAACATGTGTTTCCTGTTGTTTTGGGAGGTAGTCAAGATATTACCTATGCGATGTATCGTGCCTTTGATCAATTGGATCAAATGGTCAATATTGTTTCGGTAGATGGCAGGTTTGATTTAGGTAATGATGAAGTAAAGCACACAGCCACCTCCTATTTATCGAAGATAATTGTGAACGAGCCAAATAATTTGTTCAACTTTAGTAACGTTGGCTATCAAACGTATTATAATTCGCAGGAAGAAATTGATCTTGTAGAAAAATTATTTTTTGATGCCTACCGATTAGGAGATGTTTCAAATACGATAAGTATCGCTGAACCGGTTTTTAGAGATGCCGATTTGGTAACTTTTGATTTAACTTCAGTAAAATCAGCAGATTCTGGAAATATTAATACATTTGTTCCTAACGGTTTTAATGGGAAAGAGATCTGTTCGCTCGCTCGTTATGCAGGAATTAGTGATAAAGTAAAGTGTTTTGGACTTTTTAATCACAATGGAACCACTCAAGAGAGTATGCTAATCGCTCAAGTTATTTGGTATTTTGTTGAAGGTTTTAATTTCCGAACGGTAGAAAATCCATTGGTTAATGCAAATAATTATCTGCGATATATTGTGCCTGTTGACGATATGGAACTTATATTTATTAAGAGTATCAAAACCGAGCGTTGGTGGATTGAATTTCCTTTTACTACAAATGTTAATAATAAAATGAAAAGAATTTCGTTGTTACCTTGTTCGTATGATGATTATTTAAGAGCTTGCGACCAAGAACTGCCGGAGCGATGGTGGAAAGCACAAAGAAAGATGGTTTTGTGATTTTTTTTCTTAATGTTTTAGGATTTTTGTAAACCACTAAGTTAATTTTATTGCAATTTAAGTAGTGTAATTCCTATAAAGTAGCTTATTATGGACGTTTTGCCGATACTTTTCGTTTTTTGCCGACAAATTATTTTTTTTTAACCTTTATTTGTTTTAGTTTTGGTCACTGAATTATTTAAGATGAAATAATTGTTTTTTTAAAAAATAATAAATAGGTTTACGGCCTCAAAATTTGAATAAATGATAACCCAAATTTATATGAAGAAGTTCATTGCATTTTCAACATTTTTTTACTTACTAGTTAGTTGTAGCTCAGGCGATAAAGGAGAGCTGGTAGGTGTTCCAGGTAAAAAATGGAATCCTGAAAAACCTTACGGAATGACATTAATTCCGGGTGGTGCGTACTTAATGGGTAAGTCAGATGATGATTTAGCCAACATCATGGATGCTCCAACTAAGACGGTTACTGTACGATCATTTTACATGGATGAGACAGAAATTACAAATAGTGAGTACCGCCAATTTGTAGAGTGGGTAAAAGATTCAACAATCCGCATTCGTTTGGCTATTTATGCTGATGAATTGGGTCAAGCGTCAACAGGTGGAAAAGGTAGTGGAAAAAAAGGTAGCGGAACCATTGGTGACTATGCTTTTAAAGACACGGATCCTGAAAAAATGTCGGTGTATGATAAATATATGTATGAAAACTATTATAGTGTTCAAGACATTGATTCTTATGAAGGCAGAAGATTAAACAGAGAGGTGAGGTTAGCCCCTGATACTTCTAGATATCCCGATGAGTATTATACAGAGATTATGGACAGTTTGTACCTGCCGGCTGCCGAATCCTACAACGGATTGCGTACAATGGATGTTAACAAGTTACAGTTCCGATACACATGGATGGATATTCAGGCTGCTGCAAAAGCAAAAACAGAAAAAAGATCAGATTTTATCAAAACTGAAAGTGTGAAGGTGTACCCTGATACAACCGCTTG
>NZ_JBILTE010000209.1:0-4393 GCF_044371705.1 Flavobacterium sp.
AGTTGAACACACTATCACTCAGTTCTTCAGCGTTGAAAAGCTTTAAAGTTGAATTTGCTAAAGCAGATTCTATTCCGATTTATGGATTTAATTTTGACGATGGTAAAGGTGTTCACGTGGATAATTTTTCAAGCAGAGGTAATTCCGGACTTCCTATTTCATTGTTCAATACTGATTTAATGCACCAATTTCAAGAGAAATTAGGTTACGATTTAATCATTTTACATTTTGGCACCAATGTTTTGAATTACGGAACGTATTCCTACGATTGGTATGAAAAACGAATGACTCGTGTGGTGAATCACATCAAAGAGTGTTTTCCGGGTGTGACTATTTTAGTGGTTTCTACAGCAGATAAATCGACCAAATATGATTTAGAAATGCAAACCGATTCGGCTGTTGTTCCTTTAACGTTGGCACAACGAAAGTATGCCGTTCAATCAAATTCGGCTTATTTTAATTTGTTTCAAGCCATGGGTGGTGAAGGTTCGATGGTGAAATGGGTGGATGAAGAAGTGCCACCATTAGCCAACAAAGATTACACGCATTTTAATTACAAAGGTTCGCAAAAAGTAGCTTCTTTATTGCATGACCAAATTCAAAAAGGGTATGAGCAGTATAAAATGATGCGTAGTAAAAGAAAAATAAATGTGCAACCCAAAATAAAAAGTCAGCCCATCGATACCGTAACACCTAAAAATCAAACCATCGATGCTAAATAAATTGCGATTGTTTTTGGGAGTTTTTTTTGTGTCAATGAGTTTATTTGCTCAAACGGATTCCTTATTTGTTGCAATAGATACGTTGGAAGTGGAGATTCCCGCTACTGCCAACCAACTTCACAACTTGGAAGCCATGCAACCGCTTTTTCAAAAATTGCAAAACCTTCAAAAAAATAAAACTGGAAAAATCAATATTGTTCACATTGGTGATTCGCACATTCAAGCCGATTTTTTCTCGGGTTATATGCGAAAAAATCTCCAAAGTCAGTTTGGTAATGGAGGTCGCGGACTCGTTTTTCCTTATTCATTGGCAAAAACAAATGGGGTAGGCGATATTCGATTTGCTTCTAACCAATCATGGGAAAGTCAGCGAAATAGTTCGCCCGATACCGGTAAACCTGTTGGAATCAGTGGTTTTTCATTAGAAACCAAAGCTGACGATTTTGTAATTGAACTGAATGTGAAAAATCCTGAATATCAATTCTCCCAATTGAAAATAATTACACCTCAAAATCAAAAAATGTTTGATGTGGCTTTGAGTTATAACACGATTGTGGTCGAATCAGAAAAGCCCAAGACCACGATTCATAAAATAAAAAGTGGTGAAAATTTATCGGTGATTGCTGCTAAATACAACGTTTCCGTTTCGTCCATCAAATCGGCTAACGGATTAAAAGGAACTGCTATTCGTGCAGGTAAAACATTAAAAATTCCCACGAATCAAAAAGAAAAATTGGCTTTTCAACGAAAGGAATTCATTCCGTTGGTTACCGAAAAAGAGGTTGGCTTTTATAGTTTTAAATCCGATTCTTTACTTTCCGGTGTTTATTTGATTCCTGCTTTAGAAGCAAAACAATATGCTTTAAACGGTATTGTTTTGGAAAATAATTCTTCGGGAATTGTGTATCATACCATTGGTGCGAATGGTGCTAAATGTTCTGATTACACAAAGTATCCGCTGTTTTATGAGCAACTTTCTGCATTGCAACCCGATTTGGTAATAATCTCTTTGGGAACCAATGAAAGTTTTGATAAAATGGTTACTCCCGATTTCATGCAGCAGTTGCTGTTGATGAAAAATCAGATTTTAAATCTAAATCCGAATGCAATTATATTAGTAACGACTCCGCCGCCATCGCAATTTAAGCGAAGGTATCCCAATACATTTGTAGCAGATTATTCGCGGGAAATTTTGGCTCAAGCCACTACTGAAAATTATGTGGTTTGGGATTTATATTCACAATTGGGTGGATTGTTTGGCGTGAGTAAAAATCTAAAAGAAGGTATCATTGGAGGAGATCGCGTGCATTATACCAAAAAAGGTTACGAGTACAAAGGCCAATTGTTTTTTGAAGCGTTCATCAATGCTTTTCAAAATTTTAATACCGTAATCGATAAGTAATGTCGTTAGTCTTTTTATTTCAATGGTTTGAATTATTGCCGGATAATTTCTCTTGGGAAACGATACAGAATTGGTTTATGTACGATCCAAAAAATCCGCTGTTGTTTAACAGTGCTTTGTTTTTGGGTCTCTTTCTGGTTTTTTATTTTGTATATATTCTTACACTCAAAACACATCGGTTACGTATCGCTTATGTGGTGTTGTTTTCGTTATTCTTCTATTACAAATCCAGTGGAATTTTCTTTTTATTACTCATTTTTTCTTCCGTCTTAGATTATGTCATTGCGAAATTGATTTATGATGAGCGTGATAAATTCTATCGAAAACTCTATTTAATCATCAGTTTATTGGTCAATTTGGGATTGTTGGGATATTTCAAATACACCAATTTTTTTATTGACAATGTCAATTTGGCTTTTGATGCAGGTTTCAAGTTTCAGGATATTATTTTACCGGTAGGAATATCGTTTTATACGTTTCAAACCTTGAGCTATACCATTGATGTGTATCGAAAAGAATTGGAACCCACCAAAAGTTTCATGGACTTTCTGTTTTTCGTTTCGTTCTTTCCTCAATTAGTTGCGGGACCGATTGTACGAGCCAGCGATTTTATTCCACAAATTTACAAACGGTTAAAATTAACCAAAGAAGAGTTTAATGCAGCTTTGTTTTTAATCATTGGTGGATTATTAAAAAAGGCAGTGATCTCCGATTATATCTCCATCAATTTTGTCGATCGCGTTTTTGATGCTCCGAACAGTTATACTTCGTTTGAAAATTTAATGGCGTCGTATGGCTACGCTATTCAAATTTACTGCGATTTTTCCGGCTATTCAGATATGGCTATTGGTTTGGCTTTATTGATGGGATTTTGGTTGCCACCCAATTTCCGAACACCCTATCAGTCGACATCGGTTACAGAGTTTTGGCGGCGTTGGCATATTTCATTATCTACGTGGTTACGTGATTATTTATACATTTCGTTAGGAGGCAATCGCGGCGGAAAATTCAAAACCTATATCAATTTATTCCTGACCATGTTGTTAGGCGGTTTGTGGCATGGAGCTTCTTGGAAATTTGTTTTGTGGGGCGTTTTACACGGTTCAGCCTTGGCATTCGAGCGGTTTTTCGGGAACTTAATTAAATTACCTAAAAATTATTTTGTCAAAACCATTCAAATACTTTTGACCTTTCATTTTGTCGCTTTCTGTTGGTTGTTTTTCAGAGCCAAAGATTTTTCAACCGCTCTTCAATTAATATCTAACATTGGCGAACTGACGTTTGATTGGAAGCAATGGCTGGTCATCATTCAAGGCTATCAAAATGTATTTCTACTTATTTTGATTGGGTTTGTTTGGCATTTTCTACCGAATCGAGTGATACAGTTTCTTCAAAAAGCATTTGGTTCGTTGCCATTGCTAGGTAAAGCAATTGTTTTGGCATTTGTCTTTTGGATTGTGTACGCAACGGCGTCTGCGGGTCCGCAACCGTTTATTTATTTTCAGTTTTAATTGCTTTACAACTGAGATTGTGTTATCGAAGTTTTGCTATTGCTTAAAAAATCTTTTGGTATGCATCACTTTCAAAATGTAAATGACATTTCCCTCAACCATAAAATGGATACTAAACGGAAAGTTTTCAAAAAGAGCTATACGGATATTGTGGTAACGAGCTGAAAAATGCAATGGAAATTGCTTGACATACTGTAAAGTTTGTTTAAAGTCATGCTCAAAACGGTTGCCAAGTTCAATAGAAACATCGTCGTAATAGTCTATAGCTTTTTGATATTCAAGAGTTACACTATCTTCAAAGAGCAGTATATAACTCATTTTCTATTGATTTTTGAAAAAAAATTTTCTTCACTAATGTATTGGTTTTGACCTTTTTTGTGCTTGGTTAGGATTTCATCCATCTCATTTTTGTAAGCATCCGAAATTTCAAAAGTGCTTGCCTTTTCTTTTAAAACTTGTTCCATGAAATTTTTTAGCTTTCTGCCTTCTTTTTCAGCCATAGCTGTTAACAAAGCAAGTGTTTGGCTGTCTAAAGCGACTTCTTTTCTTGTTTTTTCCTGTTGTAACATATCCTTATAATTTACGGTAAATATACATATGTTTTATGTAAAATGATTTTTGACATCAGATTTTTTTCAATTCTAAAAACTATATTTCACAAACGCATTAGGTGTTCGCTCCAACCCGTACGTGTTTACTTCTTCGATTGCGTTGTTGGAGGCATTGATTCTATAAAAGCGGTTGAGACTGTTTTTTTG
>NZ_JBILTE010000052.1:0-14767 GCF_044371705.1 Flavobacterium sp.
CAAACGCACTTTGTGATAAAGTAAGAAAGAATGCTGCCGAAAGTAAAAGATGTTTCATTTTATTTTTAATTGAATAATAAAAATATAATTTTGACAAATATAACTTTAAAATTCGATTTCCCGCTATACAAAGTGTTCATTTTTAGAACATAAAAGATTGATTTTTAACTTAATTAATTTTATTATTACTATTTTTATTGATTGTAAATTAATTATAACTTATACAACCTTTACTTATATAAATGAAAAGAAGATCCTTTTTAACAGCTACAACTTTAGCTTCTCTTGGCCTTGCAACTCTTTTTGTAGGAAGTTGTGCTGATGCAAAACAAAAAAACGCAGGTATCAATGACGAAACAGATCCATCGGACGACTTTGAACTTGACGAACAAACAATTAGTGATTTAGGTCAGAAATTAAGTGCGGGAAAGTACACTTCGGAAGAGTTGGTTAATTTATATTTAAAAAGAATTGAATCGATTGATACAAATGGAACTCAATTAAATGCAATTATCGAAATAAATCCCGAGGCTGTTTCAATTGCAAAGCAAATGGACGACGAGCGAAAAAACGGCAAGATTAGAGGTCCGCTTCACGGCATTCCCATTGTAATCAAAGACAATATTGATACTGCAGACAAAATGCAAACAACAGCGGGATCTTTGGCCATGATTGGAAATATAGCTTCGAAAGATGCGTTTATTGTAAAGAAATTGAGAGACGCGGGTGCGGTGATTATTGGTAAATCAAATTTAAGTGAATGGGCGAACTTTCGTTCTACCCAATCAAGTTCAGGATGGAGCAGCAGAGGAGGCCAAACAAAAAATCCTTATTGTTTAGATCACAATCCGTGCGGTTCGAGTTCAGGTTCGGGTGTGGCAGTAGCAGCAAATTTATGCGTGGTTGCTGTGGGAACCGAAACGGATGGTTCGATTGTTTGTCCGGCTTCGGTGAATGGAATTGTGGGAATCAAACCAACCGTTGGATTGGTTAGTCGTTCCGGAATTATTCCCATCTCAAAAACACAAGACACTGCCGGTCCGATGGCACGAACCGTAAAAGATGCTTCCATTTTATTGGGTGTTTTGACGGGTATTGACACAGCAGACCTTGTCAGCAACGAAAGTGTTGGAAAAAGTTTTTCTGATTACACCCAATTTTTAGATGCAAATGCATTAAAAGGCAAACGTATTGGAGTGGAAAGGAAACCGCAAGGTAACAATCAGTTCATTAATGCACTTTTTGAAATTGCATTGAATCAACTGAAAAAAAGCGGAGCTATTATTATACAGATTGACTACATCGACCAAATAAACGCTCTAGGCGAAGCTGAATATGAAGTTTTGCAATATGAATTCAAGGACGGACTCAACAACTATTTATCACAAGCCAATGCCAAAGTTAAATCGTTACAAGACGTGATTGATTTCAATAAAACCAATGAAAATCAAGCAATGCCTTATTTTAAGCAAGAACTGTTGGAAAGTTCCAATGCAAAACTTCCGCTAACTGATGAAAAATATTTGGATGCTTTAAATAAGAGTTTTAATGGAAGTAAAAAAGTGCTTGATACTGTTTTTCTTGATAATCAACTAGATGCTATTTGCGGAATTACTATGGGACCCGCATGTAGTATTGATATGATTTACGGAGATCGGTGGGGGTACTCTTTAACCAGTCCTGCTGCAGCTAGTGGCTATCCGCATATAACTGTCCCTGCTGGAAAAGTATATGATTTGCCCGTGGGTTTATCATTTTTTGGAACCGCATACTCAGAACCAAAACTAATAGGAATTGCCTATTCGTATGAACAAGCATCAAAAAACAGAGAAAAACCGGGCTTTAAAAAGGCTTTTTTATGATAGTAATCAAAGGCAAATTGATGTGATGGTTTTCGTGGAGTATCAAATTCTATAATTTAATAGTTTTATCTATCAAAGTTTTATTCAAACAAGTCTCACATACTTATAAAATTTTCAACTAACCCATCCAACCCCACTTTTCCTTATATTTGCTCTCCAATTGTATGCAGCAGTGAGCCAGACCAACAAACTAAAGATCTTCAACGACCCAATTTACGGGTTTATATCCATACCCAATACGCTTGTATTCGATTTAATCCAGCATCCTTTTTTTCAGCGGTTGCGACGAATTTCGCAAATGGGAATGTCGTATTTGGTTTATCCCGGTGCACATCACACCCGTTTCCATCATGCGTTGGGAGCCATGCATTTGATGCAACAAGCTGTTGAAGTATTGCGGTTTAAGGAAGTATCCATTTCAAAAGAGGAAGAAACCGCTTTGTTGGTAGCTATTTTGTTACACGACATCGGACACGGACCTTTTTCGCATGCGTTGGAACAAAGTATTGTTGAAAATGTGCACCATGAGCAATTGTCACTACTTTTAATGGAGCAATTGAATGCAGAGTTTGACGGGCAACTTTCGTTAGCTATTAAAGTTTTTAAAGGCGAATACCACCGTAAATTTATGTTGCAGTTAATCTCCAGTCAGCTCGATATGGATCGTATGGATTATTTAAAACGGGACAGTTTTTATTCTGGTGTTGCCGAAGGAAACATCAATTCCGATCGTTTGATTCAGATGTTAAACGTAGTTGATGATGAGTTGGTGATGGATGAAAAAGGTATTTATTCCATCGAAAAATTCCTCATGGCTCGCCGATTGATGTATTGGCAAGCCTATTTGCATAAAACCAGTCTGGTGGCAGAATTAATGCTGACCAAAGTATTAAAACGTGCCAAAGAATTGACGCAAATAGGAGAGGAATTACCTTGCAGTAAACCATTGCAATTTTTTCTATTGCATAAAGTTGAATTGAAGGAGTTTGATACCCACGTCCTGGCACAATTTGCGTCATTAGATGATTTTGACATTATAAGTGCATTAAAGGAGTGGCAATCGCACTCCGACTTTATTTTAAGTCAATTGAGCACCATGATAATTAACCGTGATTTATTAAAAATACATGTAAGCAATGAAAAAGTTTCTAAAGCAGCTGTACATGATTATCAATCGCAAGTGATGGATGTTTTTGCATTATCAGCTGCAGAAGCTACATATTTTGTATACAAAGGGAAAATAAAAAACCAAGCTTACAATAAAGAAGGTGAGCCGATTCGGATTTTAAAAAAGGACAAAACCATTGAAGATGTGTTAGAAACATCCGATCAGTTCAATTCAAAAGCCCTGCTGCAAATGGTCACTAAGTATTATATTTGTTTTCCGAAAGTCCTTGCGGAAAAATAACCACTATTCACGAGATTTTTATATTTTTGTCCAGATGAAATTCACAGCAGAACAAATAGCAGGGATATTAGAAGGCGAAGTCGAAGGGAATCCTCAGGCAGAAGTTTTTAAATTAGCTAAAATCGAAGAAGGGGTAGAAGGGTCGTTGACCTTTTTAGCCAACCCCAAGTATAATAATTTTATTTATACCACTCAGGCAACGATAACCATTGTTAATAGATCTTTTGAAGCGGAACAAGCATTATCTACCACACTTATTAAAGTGGAAGATGCATACAAAGCATTTTCCAAATTACTTGAATATTATAATCAAGTAAAGTTAATGAAGTCCGGAATTGAACAACCATCGTTTGTTTCTGATAATGTTACCTACGGCGACGGATTGTATTTAGGAGCTTTTTGTTATGTAGGTAAAAATGTTACTATCGGCAAAGAAGTAAAGATTTATCCCAACACGTTTATTGGAGATAATGTTACTATAGGTAACCATTGTATATTATTTGCAGGTGTTCGGATTTATTCGGAAACAGTTATTGGAAATAATTGCACCATTCACTCCGGAACTATTGTAGGTTCGGATGGTTTTGGCTTTGCTCCAAAAGAGGACGGAACGTATGATAAAGTCCCACAAATTGGAAATGTGATTATCGAAGACAACGTTGAAATAGGTTCGTGTTCAACCATCGACCGTGCAACTTTAGGCTCTACAGTTATCAGAAAAGGAGCCAAATTAGACAATCAAATACAAATTGCTCACAACGTTGAAATTGGTGAGAACACTGTGATTGCTGCTCAAACCGGAATTGCAGGTTCTACAAAAATAGGAAAAAACTGTATGATTGGCGGACAAGTAGGTATTGTGGGGCATTTAACTATTGGTGATGGTGTTCGCATACAAGCTCAATCAGGAATTGGTAAAAACCTTAAAGACGGCGACGTGGTGCAAGGTTCTCCAGCCTTTGGGTATGGCGATTTTGCTAAGTCGTACGTACACTTCAAAAACTTACCAAAGATGGTCAGCGATTTTGAAGAAGTTAAAAAATCAATTAATTCATCAAAATAAATAAATTATCATGGTTAAGCAAAAGACCATTCAGAAGGAAGTAACGCTCAAAGGCGTGGGATTGCATACCGGTCAGGAAGTTACAATGACTTTCAAACCTGCAGGCATCAATCACGGATTTACTTTTGTACGTGTTGATTTGGAAGGAAATCCAATTATAGAAGCCGATGCAAACTATGTGGTAAATACACAGCGTGGAACCAATATAGAAAAGAATGCAGTTAAAATTCAAACATCCGAACACGTGCTTGCCGCCTGTATGGGTTGTGATTTAGACAATCTGATTATCGAATTAAATGCGTCCGAGCCACCAATTATGGATGGTTCATCGAAGTATTTTGTGCAAGCAATTGAGGAAGCAGGTGTAGTAGAACAAGAAGCTGCACGCAATGTTTACGTTGTTAAAGAAGTGATTTCTTATACTGACGAGGCTACCGGAAGTGAAATAACAGTAATACCTCATGACAGTTATTGTGTGACAACCATGGTTGATTTTGGTACTAAAGTTTTAGGTACACAAAATGCTACTTTGAAAAAACTGAGCGATTTTAAAACTGAAATCGCCGATGCACGAACGTTCAGTTTTTTGCATGAACTAGAAACTTTGTTAGACAATGGTCTAATTAAAGGAGGCGATTTAAATAACGCTATCGTTTATGTGGATAAAGAGATATCTCCATCAACTATGGAAAATTTGAAAGTTGCTTTTGGAAAGGATACCATTGCAGTGAAGCCCAATGGAATTCTTGATAATTTAACGTTGCATTATCCGAATGAAGCAGCGAGACATAAATTGTTGGATGTGATAGGTGATTTGGCTTTGGTCGGAATTCGTATTCAAGGTAAAGTGATTGCCAATAAACCGGGTCATTTTGTGAACACACAGTTCGCAAAGAAATTATCTAAAATAATCAAATTAGAACAACGCAATCAAGTACCTACCTATGATTTGCATCAGGAGCCTTTGATGGACATCCATAAAATCATGGCTATGTTGCCGCACCGTCCGCCCTTTTTATTGGTCGATAAAATTTTCGAACTGTCTGATAAACACGTTGTAGGATTAAAAAATGTTACGATGAACGAACCTTTTTTTATTGGGCATTTTCCTAATGCTCCGGTAATGCCGGGTGTTCTTATCGTGGAGGCGATGGCACAAACCGGAGGGATTTTAGTGCTGAGCACTGTCCCAGATCCTGAAAATTACTTGACTTTTTTCATGAAAATTGACAATGTAAAATTTAAGCAAAAAGTTTTACCCGGAGATACTTTAATTTTTAAATGTGATTTAATAACGCCTATTCGAAGAGGTATTTGTCACATGCAAGCCCACGCGTATGCCAATGGTAAATTGGTTGCAGAAGCAGAATTGATGGCACAAATTGCCAAAAAGAACTAAAAAAGAACTTATGAATCAACCTTTAGCATATGTACATCCCGGAGCAAAAATTGCACGAAATGTAGTTATCGATCCGTTTACAACTATTCATAATAACGTAGTGATTGGTGAAGGAACATGGATTGGCTCCAATGTGACCATCATGGAAGGTGCCCGCATTGGTAAAAATTGCAATATTTTTCCTGGAGCAGTAATTTCCGCAGTTCCCCAAGATTTAAAATTTGGAGGTGAAGAATCGTTGGCAATAATTGGCGATAATTCTACAGTTAGAGAATGTGTAACTATTAACAGAGGCACCATTGCATCGGGTCAGACCAAAATTGGGAACAATTGTTTAATCATGGCCACCGCTCATATTGCTCACGATTGTCACATTGGTGATAATGCAATTATTGTAAACGGTGTAGCTTTAGCCGGACACGTAATTGTGGGGAATTATGCCATTATTGGAGGTTTGGCAGCCATTCATCAATTCATTCACATTGGCGATCATGCAATGATTTCTGGAGGTTCACTGGTTCGTAAAGATGTACCACCTTATACCAAAGCAGCAAAAGAGCCTCTTTCTTATGTGGGAATTAATTCCGTTGGTTTACGAAGAAGAGGTTTTACTACTGAGAAAATTAGAGAAATTCAAGAAATCTACCGCATACTTTATCAAAAAAATTACAACACTTCACAGGCAGTCAGTATCATTGAAGCTGAAATGATGGCTTCACCTGAACGTGATGAAATACTTCAGTTTATCCGAAATTCTTCACGTGGAATAATGAAGGGATATACGGGGGCTTATTAGGAAAGTAGGGAGTTTGGAGTAAGTAGTATATAGAGTATAGACTAAAGATTTAAAAAATATAAATAAACAATAATGGCAAGTACATCAGATATTAGAAACGGGTTATGCATCAAACACAATCATGATATATACAAAATCATTGAATTTCTTCACGTAAAACCAGGAAAAGGCCCGGCTTTCGTGCGAACAAAATTAAAAAGTTTAACCAACGGTAAAGTATTGGATAATACCTTTTCTGCCGGTCATAAAATTGATGTAGTGCGTGTTGAAACGCACACTTTTCAATTTTTATATGCTGAAGGAACCAATTATCATTTTATGAATACCGAAACATTTGAGCAAATTACTTTGAATAAAGATATTTTAGATGCTCCGGATTTATTAAAGGAAGGTACCGAAGTAATGGTCCAAATTAATACAGAAACTGACTTACCTTTGTCTGTAGATATGCCGGCTTCTATTGTTTTGGAAGTTACTTATGCCGAACCTGGAGTGAAAGGCAACACTGCAACGAATGCAACAAAGCCTGCAAAAGTTGAAACAGGAGCAAGTGTAAATGTCCCCTTGTTTATCAATGAAGGAGATAAAATTAAAATTGACACGGCAACCGGTAATTATATGGAAAGAGTCAAAGAATAGCTTCAATAATTACAATAACAATTTCAAATAACAAAGTAGAAAGTTTATGAAATTTCCGCAAACACATACACTAAAAGAAATTGCTGCAATCATTAGCTGTGACTTTGTTGGTGCCGACAATTTTCCGGTGCTTGGGATGAACGAAATTCATGTAGTTGAACCGGGAGATATTGTTTTTGTGGACCATCCTAAATACTATGATAAGGCATTGCAATCGGCTGCTACCATTGTTTTAATTAATAAAGAAGTTGAATGTCCGAAGGGAAAAGTGTTATTGATTTCTGATGATCCGTTCAGAGATTTTAATAAGTTATCCAATCATTTCCGCCCTTTTGTTCATTCAAATGTTTCCATTGCTCATTCCGCACAAATAGGTGAAGATACAGTGATTCAACCCAACTGTTTTATCGGAAATCACGTAACCATTGGCAAAAATTGTGTCATTCATTCCAATGTCTCTATTTACGACCATTGTGTGCTTGGTGATAATGTTGTAATTCATGCAGGAACAATCATTGGTGCGGATGCCTTTTATTATAAAAAACGTCCGGAAGGTTTTGACCAATTGCTTTCCTGTGGCAGAGTGGTGATTGAAAATAATGTTACTGTAGGTTCGTTATGCACTATCGACAGAGGAGTGACGGGTGATACAACCATTGGAGAGGGAACCAAAATGGACAACCAAATTCAAATCGGACACGATACTGTTATTGGCAAAAAATGTTTAATCGCTTCGCAAACAGGCATTGCAGGTTGTGTTGTTGTTGAAGATGAGGTAACTTTTTGGGGTCAAGTAGGCGTAACCAGTGGCGTTACCATTGGAGCCAAAGCTGTTTTTTTAGCAAAATGCGGTATTAGCAAATCGTTACCCGGAAATAAAGTGTATAATGGAAATCCGGCAACCGAGGCTCGTGAGTTTTTGAAACAAGCGGCCTACGTAAAAAGAATTCCTGAAATTTTAGAAAAATTAAAATAATGAATGCGAATAAAGAACTGGTTATAGATTTCTATAATTCGGACGCCTTGTACAACAGTAAAACTTTAGATGTTTTTTTACATCCGGATGCCACTTTAGACTGGAATAGTACCAAAGGTTTGATAAAGAAAGATCGCAACGGTTTGCTCCAAATAGCAGATGAATTAAAAGCGGGTTACGAAGCAATTGTGGTTCAGATTCACCAAATAATCAGTGAAGATAATTTAGTAGCAGTACATTACACTCTTTTTGGAACTACCATTGAAAATCCGAACCACATCAACAGATTGGCTTACTTTTTTGTCAACTGGGAAATCAAGGATGGCAAACTTTTTAAGGCTTATCAAATGAGTCAGTTGCCTTAAATTCAGAAATTTATATAGTAAATTAGCAAATCAATAAAAAAAACGGCAAAAAAGTTAGCGATATTTTTTTCTAAACAAGTACTTTTGCCTCACGATTTAAACAAAACTTAATTACACAAACATGAGCGTTTTAGTTAATAAGAATTCAAAAATAATAGTACAAGGTTTTACAGGCAGCGAAGGAACATTCCACGCTTCACAAATGATTGAATACGGAACCAATGTGGTAGGTGGAGTGACTCCGGGTAAAGGCGGGACAACCCACTTAGACCGTCCGGTATTTAACACTGTAAAAGATGCTGTTGAACAAGCAGGAGCTGATACAACTATTATTTTTGTACCACCGGCTTTTGCTGCAGATGCTATTATGGAAGCTGCAGATGCCGGAATTAAAGTAATTATTACTATCACCGAAGGTATTCCTGTAGCAGATATGATTAAGGCCTATTCATACATTAAAAGTAAAGACTGTCGATTAATCGGTCCAAACTGTCCGGGTGTCATCACTCCGGGTGAAGCGAAAGTAGGTATCATGCCCGGTTTTGTGTTTAAAAAAGGAACGGTTGGAATTGTTTCTAAATCGGGTACCTTAACATACGAAGCTGCCGATCAAGTAGTGAAACAAGGACTGGGAATTACAACGGCTATCGGCATTGGTGGTGATCCAATCATCGGAACAACAACAAAAGAAGCTGTTGAATTATTAATGAATGATCCTGAGACAAACTGTATCGTAATGATTGGTGAAATTGGAGGTCAATTGGAGGCAGATGCAGCACAATGGATTAAAGCGAATGGCAATCGTAAACCTGTAGTTGGATTTATCGCAGGTGAAACAGCTCCAAAAGGACGTACAATGGGTCACGCCGGTGCGATTGTTGGTGGTGCCGATGATACAGCGGAAGCTAAGAAAAGAATCATGAGAGAATGTGGTATACATGTAGTTGATTCTCCGGCTGAGATTGGTAAAAAAGTAAAAGAAGTATTGGGATAAGCAAACATCTTCAATTATAATGAAATCCTGCAGACAGCGGGATTTTTTATTTACATTTTTTTAATTGAACGGATTTGACCATTTAGCATTGGTGTAAACATCAGTTCCTGAAAGCGTTCGCAAAAAGGCGACTACCGCATTTACTTCAACTGCTGTTAAATTTAATTGTTGACCAAAACCATTACGACGTAATCTTGGGTCAAGGTTTGTATTTCCTGGAGCAATAGTAATCGTCCCGTAGTGACCAATTGCAGCTTGCAGCGTAGTAATTTCACCTGTATGCATCATAGGTCCGTTAGGTGTTCCGTCTACTTTGACTAAATCTCGTAAAGAAGGAGCTCTAGTATTTCCTATGTCAATTCCTGCACCTCCAATTGTTCCAATAATTCCATTGTTTAATGAACCTGGTGAAATGTCAAATTCGGGAGCTCTGTGACATCCTGCACATCCTAAGCCGCCACCTATTCTACTTCCGTTTGCATTAAACGTTGGAGCCGCCAAAAATAAATTTTTACCCTGATTTTCTTGTGGTGTGAAATTAGAAAATGGTTGACCCTCATTCGTCGCCAATACTCTTCCGGCATCATATTTTGAATCAAAAGATTGAATACTGCGAATGAATTGAGCTAAGGCAATTTGGATTTTATTTTCTGTAATTTCAGAGGATCCATAGGCAAAATCAAATAATTCCCGGTAATAATCTATGGCACTTAATTTTGTAATTAATCCTGAAAAAGGCAAATCACCATTGGTGCCACTAAAGCCCATTTCTCCATGATCTTTGATAGGCATTGTAGTTTGAGTTTCAAGGTTCAAAGCTCTTTCATCCCAAAAGAATTTTGTTTCAGCGGCAAAACGTGTATTTATTAATCGCATTGAATGTCTTCCGGTAGTACCGTTTACACCTTGACTGGCAATAGCCGTATCGCTAAATGCATTTTGTTGCTGATGACAACTGGCACAAGATATAGTATTGTTGGAGGATAAGTTTTTATCATAAAACAAAACCCTTCCTAAAGTTGCAACTTCATTGGTTATGCTATTTCCGTTGGTATTATCATTAACAATATAGGTTGGAATTGATTGGTTGGCATAATTGGCTAAGTTATCTAAATCAATTGTTGTCCCAAAAGTCGTTTGAACTGCTGGATACATTTCATTTTCTATGGCTATTAAATCAGAATCTTCCTGACAGGAAATAAATGATATTAAAACAAACAAGGGAAGGAGTAATCGATTCATATAAATATATTTTTTTGAATTTTTCTCTTTTGACTATTAATTACCGTAAAGGTTTAATAAAAATAGCAATTAATTGTTAATTTTTTTCAAAACATTTTTTTCGAGTGACAGAAGAACTTAAAATTCTCTAATAAATATCAATTATTGGCCATCCTCGAAAAGAGTCCATTTGAAAAGTTTAAAATGTGGTTAATTTTTTTCAAACATCATTTATTTGTATATTTGACTTTTATTATTTTGATATTAATTTATACTTGATTTATGAAATTATTAGAAGGAAAAGTAGCCATCATTACAGGAGCCAGTCGCGGAATTGGAAGTGGAATAGCTAAAGTATTTGCTCAACATGGTGCAAATGTTGCATTCACCTTCAGCTCATCTGCAGAGTCTGCTTTAATTTTAGAAAACGAATTAAATGCTTTAGGAATTAAAGCTAAAGGATATCAATCAAATGCAGCCGATTTTAATGACGCTCAGAAATTAGCTGAAGATGTCATTGCTGAATTTGGAACCATCGATGTGTTAATCAACAATGCCGGAATTACGAAAGACAACCTCTTGATGCGTATGTCGGAAGAAGACTTCGACAAAGTCATCGAAATTAACCTAAAATCGGTGTTTAACATGACCAAAGCGGTGCAGAAAATCATGTTGAAAAACAGAAAAGGATCTATTGTAAATATGAGTTCAGTAGTAGGTGTTAAAGGAAATGCAGGTCAGGCAAATTATGCGGCTTCCAAAGCTGGTATGATTGGTTTTACCAAATCCATTGCCTTAGAATTGGGTTCACGAAACATTCGTTGCAATGCCATTGCTCCCGGTTTCATTGAAACAGAAATGACCGGGAAATTAAACGAAGATGTGGTGCAAGGCTGGAGAGATTCTATTCCGTTGAAACGCGGTGGAACTCCTGAGGACGTAGCCAACGCTTGTTTGTTTTTGGCATCTGATTTGAGTGCATATGTAACCGGACAAGTGATGAATGTGGATGGAGGAATGCTGACGTAGGGAGTTTTCAGTCGCAGTCGCAGTTTGCATACACAATTTGTCATTTCGCAAGATGATGAAGTCCAAACAGACCCGAGCGTTAGGTAACTGTCGATGCAAATCAATTGTGGAGCAGGCCAAACAACAAACAACCTAAATAGAAAACAGATAAGAAGCTATTCCCGCTTTCCATTCCAAGCTTGTTTGCTCAGGCTGTTTTTTTCAAAGCTGCTCCAAGAGCTTCCGTTGGTCGCTTTGGTTCAGCATAAAAAAAATCAACCTGAGCTGCACAAGGCTTTCCATTACAATCGCGGCTAAAGCGTGCCAAGAAGAGAATCAATTATAAAATAAAAAAAAATGACTACCAACGCCGTTCTTTTACTTTTACTTTCAGTATTATTAGCCGGAGGAGTATCATTTTTTCAGTATTTCTACAAAACCAAAAACCAATCGAAAATAAATTGGTTGCTGGCTTTTTTACGTTTCTTTTCAATTTTTGGACTCCTACTGTTACTTTTAAATCCTAGAATTTCCAGTAAGAGTTATGAAACCATCAAACCTCCATTGCCTATTATAGTTGACAATTCGTCATCGGTAAACGATTTGGGTGCGACTTCAAAAGCTCAGGAAGTGTATCAAAAATTGATTGCATCCAAAGCTTTGCAACAAAAGTATGCTGTCCAATCCTATGGGTTTTCATCCGAAATGGAATCGATGGAGCAATTTGATTTTAAAGGTTCGCAGACAAAACTGTTTGAAGTAGGTAAAAATCTGAAGAGTATTTACAAAAGCAGTTTATTTCCAACCGTTATTATAACTGATGGAAATCAAACCATTGGGAATGATTATGTATATTCATTTGACAGTTCCAATGCTGTTTATCCAATTGTTTTAGGTGATACTGCAACAGTGATGGACTTAAAAATCAGTCAACTGAATGTCAACAAATATGCTTTTTTAAAGAATAAATTTCCGGTGGAGGTTTTTCTGTCGTATTCGGGAACCAAAGCATTGACTACTAAGTTTAGTATCAGTAAAGGAAATTCAATTCTCACTTCGCAAAATGTTACTTTTTCACCTAACCAGCGTTCGCAAAGACTCAACGTTATATTGCCGGCGGAATCAGTGGGTGTACAAGTTTATCAAGTGAAAATTATTTCTGCTATGACAGAGAAAAACACCTATAACAATACCAAAAATTTTGCCATTGAGGTGATTGATCAAAAATCAGAAATTGCGTTGGTTACTTCTTTCAATCACCCTGATGTGGGAATGTTGAAACGTTCTTTGGAGGGTAATCTTCAGCGAAAAGTAACCGTTATTAAACCCAGTCAAATCAATTCTTTACAGGATTTTAATGTGTTGATTTTGTACCAACCCACAAATGAATTCAAGTCGGTTTTTGACAAAAATAAAAGTGCCAATTTAAACACCTTAGTCATTACCGGAACGCAAACAGATTTTGCATTTTTAAACCAACAGCAATCGGTTTTTGAATTCAAAATGAGTAGCGAGCGAGAAGATTATATGGCCGATTTTCAGTCGACCTTCAATCTTTTTGCGACCGAAAATATCGATTTTGAAAATTTACCACCTTTGCAACATTCTTTTGGTACGATTTCAACCAAAAAACAAGTGGAAGTATTGTTAAAGGCACGAATCAGAAATGTTCCATTAGATCAACCCTTGCTAGCTTTCTCAGAAAATCAAGGTTCTAGAACCGCTTTTTTAATAGGTGAAAACCTTTGGAAATGGCGTTTAAAAAGTCATAGTGATACCCAAAGTTTTGAAAAATTTGATGTTTTTTTGGATAAAACCATTCAGTTTTTAGCTTCCTCTAATACTCGAAAAAATTTAGTTGTCACGCATGAGAATTTCTATAATTCAGGAGATGCCATTGAAATCAGTGCCCAATATTTTAATAAAAATTATGAGTTTGATGAAAAAGCACGTCTGACTATTACAGCAGTAAATAAAAACACCAAGCAAACAAAAAGGTATGATTTGTTGAAATCGGCCAATAGTTACAAAGTCAATTTAGACGGATTAGAGGCAGGAGCCTACAGCTTTACTGTGAAAGAACTAACTTCCAATGCTTCGTATTCCGGACAATTTGATGTGTTAGATTTTGACATTGAAAAACAATTTGTCAATCCTGATGTAATGCGACTCATGCAATTGACTACTCAAACCAAAGGTCAGTTGTACCTTCCCAATCAAGTGGATGACTTGATACAATCATTGCTTTCCAATGAAAATTATAAAACCATTGAAAAGGAAACCGTGAAAAAAACACCTACTATCGAATGGATTTGGTTATTGGTTTTGATTGCATTGTCTTTAGCGGCTGAATGGTTTATTCGCAAGTACAATGGATTGTTGTAACTTAAGATTCGCTTAATTAATTTTAATCATTCAAAATCTTACTCTCTTTTCCGTTAATTTTACATAAAAATTTATCGGATGAAAAAAGTTTTGTTTCTTTTGTTCCTTTTCAGCAATACGATTTTATTGGCACAAAATTGGCAAACTAGTTTTGAGGAGGCAAAATCCAAAGCCATTAAAGAAAATAAAAATATAGTATTGGTTTTTTCCGGTTCTGATTGGTTTGCTCCTTGTATGAAATTTGAAAAAAATGTGTTTAATTCTAATGTTTTCCAAACTGAGGCTGAAAAAAATTGGGTAATTTACAAAGCTGATTTTCCTGAGAAAAAAGCAAATCAATTAAATCCGGAACTTACCGAACAAAACAAAAAATTAGCTGAAAAATATAATCAAAACGGAAGTTTTCCATTAGTTCTTTTATTAGATAAAAATGGAAAAGCGTGAGGAATGACCGGCTTTAAAAATGTTTCAGCGGAAGAATATGTCAATTTAATTAAGTCGTTTCAAAAATAATGACTGTTTTCAATAGATGTTTTACGGATATTTCATTTTTATGTTCTTTTGATTATGATTTGTTTGTCAATAAAATTCTAATAGCATGAAACATTTTTCATTAGTATTTATTTTTTTAAACGTCATTTTGATGCAAGG
>NZ_JBILTE010000053.1:0-14762 GCF_044371705.1 Flavobacterium sp.
CCTTGAATTTGAGTAATTATTTGCGGGACTTCCGCAATTTGAAATTGAAGGTCAAGTGTAGTTTTTGCTTTGGACTGATTTAAATTCAAACTTCCTGACTTCACCAAAAAGTAGCCGGCTTGACCCTTACAAAAACAATGTCTGCCAAAGAGCATTTTTGTTGATTGTAATGATTGGTCAGTTATATGAAGAGGCAAATTAGCATTTGAATATTCAAAAAGCACTTCTTCTTGATACTGCCCGTCCTGAACGCCTTCTTCTGCAGTTCTAGTATATTGAAAATGAAAAATTGTTGAATTATTATCAGCTATTTTTTTGTAGTAGATAGCTCCGGTTTTATCGGTTACAATTTCAAGTTTTTCGTTTGGATAAATTGTGATTTTGCATGTCCCGTCAGTTGGACAGTCCGATTCTAAGTTGTAACTCATGGGTTGCGTAGTTTTTATTTTCTTTCCACAGCATGAAAAGGATAGCACTAAAATCAAGGGTAGTAGAATGTATTTCATAGTTTTTTATTTTAAACTAAAATCGTGCCTTATTTTCCATTAAATTCATTCATTGTATTTGCTAATCCTGCTAATGCAAAAGACTGAATGATTTCAATCGACTTGTCTAATCGTTCCAGTAGTTTTGCTTTTTCATCTTCATTCCATTCGCCTAATACATAATCAACTTGTCGGCCTTTTTTGAATTGATCGCTAATGCCAAACCGAAAACGAGGATATTCTGTGGTGTTTAATAGACTTTGTATGCTTTTCAATCCGTTATGTCCACCATCACTTCCTTTTGCTTTGATGCGAATCGTTCCAAAACTCAAATTCAAATCATCTGTAATTACAAGAATATTTTCTTTTTCAATATTTTCTTTCTCCATCCAAAATTTGACCGCTTTTCCACTCAAATTCATGTACGTATTGGGTTTTAATAAAAGCAGTGTTCGGCCTTTTATTTTAAATTCTGCCACGTCCCCCAATTTTGATGTTTGAAATGAGATATTTTCCTTTTTTGCAAAGTGATCTACTACTTTAAATCCGATGTTGTGGCGTGTATTAACATATTCAGCTCCGATATTTCCCAAGCCTACGATTAAAAATTTTTTCATATCCAGTTTTGCTACTGTATTGTTTTTTTGAAAAAGTGAATGTATCCATTGAATCATCTTGCAAAAGTACGAAAGTTTCTAAATTATAGCCGAATTTGATTGGAAGCACTTTTTACCCCTGATGGCAACGGAAAGCCTTGTGCCGTAAAAAACAATTTTTTCTTGCCTACCCAAAGCGACTAACGGAAGCTCTTGGGGGGGGGCTTAGAAAAAACGGTTTTTACAACCAAGCTTGAAGTGAACAGCAGGATTAGGTTCTTGAAAAAGTGGACAGTTTCCAGTTAGAAGCATGGAGTGATTTTGCTAGTAAGATTCTGAAACAAGTTCAGAATAAAAAAAAGCACCGGCGTGAACCGATGCTTTGAGTTTTATGAAAAATAGAACTATTTTTTCTTTTTTGCTCCACCTTTTTCTGCTTTTGCAGCTTCTTGAGCGGCTTTCATAGCTGCACGTGAAATTCTCACTTGAGCTACAACTGTATTGTCAGGGTGTAATAATTTGAAATTGTTAACCGCAACTTTGGTCACATATAATTTGTTACCCATTTCTAATGCAGAGATGTTCGCTTCAACATAATCCGGAAGATTTTTTGGTAAAGCTTTCACTTTTAATCTTCTTTGGTTCAAACGTAAAACTCCACCAGCTAATACACCTGGAGATGTTCCTGTAACTTTAACCGGAATTTCCATAGTGATTTCCTTATCGTCTTTTAACGCATAGAAGTCAATGTGTAAAATTTTGTCAGATACTGGGTGAAATTGAATGTCTTGTAAAATAACATCTGCTTTTTTACCATTCTCTAATTCGATCACAACAGTGTGTGCGTTTGGAGTGTACACCAAGTTTTTAAACGCTTTTTCTTCTGCTGTAAAATGTACTGGTTGATCTCCTCCGTAAATAACGCAAGGAACCATTCCAGCATCACGTAAGGCCTTCGTTGCCTTTTTGCCTACGCTTTCTCTTTCTGATCCTTTAATCGTAATCGATTTCATTGTAAATAATATATAGTTAATAAATAAAATACTGTTTTAGTAATGTGATTGCTTTGCTTGTCGCAATGACGTTACATTAAAAATTTTCCACTAATGGAATTGTTGTGTTGCACCATGTGCATTACTTCGGCAAAAAGCGGTGCACAACTCACCACTCTAATTTTGTTTGATTCTTTCTTTAACGGAATTGAATCGGTAACTATCAATTCACTTAATTGTGACTTCTCAATCTTTTCATAAGCATCACCCGATAAAATGGCATGTGTACAAATAGCTCTTACGCTTAATGCACCTTTTTCAATCATTAAATCGGCAGCTTTTGCTAATGTGCCTCCGGTATCAATCATGTCGTCTACCAAGATTACATTTCTGCCTTTCACTTCACCTATTAATTCCATTGTATCAATTACATTGGCTACTTTTCGTTGTTTGTAACAAATAACCACATCTGACTCCAAAAATTTAGAATAGGCATACGCTCTTTTGGAACCTCCCATATCCGGTGAGGCAATAGTTAAGTTGTCTAAATTCAAACTTTTTACATAGGGTAAAAAGATAGTGGAAGCGAACAAATGATCTACCGGTTTTTCAAAGAATCCTTGAATCTGATCCGCATGTAAATCCATGGTCATGATTCGAGTGGCTCCTGCTGTTTCTAACAATTTTGCAACTAACTTTGCTCCAATCGGGACTCTCGGTTTGTCTTTTCTGTCCTGTCTTGCCCAACCAAAATAAGGAATAACGGGAGTAATATGTCTGGCTGATGCTCTTTTAGCAGCATCAATCATCAATAATAATTCCATCAAGTTATCCGCAGTTGGAAAAGTAGAACACACAATAAAAACTCTAATTCCACGAATCGACTCTTCATACGACGGTTGAAATTCACCATCACTGTAATGTGAGAACGTAACTTTGCCTAGCGGAATACCGTAGTTTTCAGCTATTTTTTCAGCTAAATAGACACTTTGTGAACAAGCAAATATTTTTGCTTCCGGTTCTAAATGTGACATTTTAATTCGTTGTTAGGTAGTTAGTTAGTTGTGCTTCGCCGAAACGAGGTGCAAATTTAGAAATAAAAATCAACTTGTAAAGGAATTTTTCCACATTTTTCTTGAAAATATGACAAAAAAATAATTACATTTGCACCCACAAATAAGCATTCGCATGCCCGGATTGCATAGCCTTTAATTAATTTTTTCTAAAAATTAGTCAAAAGCTTAAAAATCCATAGGAAAGCCCGGATGGCATAGTCTTTAATTAATTTTTTCTAAAAATTAGTCAAAAACTTAAAAATCTAAATTGCCCGGATGGCGGAATTGGTAGACGCGCACGACTCAAACTCGTGTACTTAGGTGTGTGGGTTCGATTCCCACTCCGGGTACTAAACCTCTCAGAAATGGGAGGTTTTTTTTATTGAAATTTAAATTGAAATTTATGTTTTTCGTTTATGCCATATCAAGTTTAGAGAGAAACTACATCTATGTTGGTTTAACCGATAATTTAGAACGCCGTCTTTTTGAACATAATTCAGGTAAAAACAAAACTACAAAACCTTATGGTCCTTTTAAACTTATTTATTTTGAAGAATGTGCCACAAGAATTGAAGCTCGTGCAAGGGAAAAATATTTTAAATCTGGTGTAGGAAAAGAAAAATTACGAGCAATTCGAGGCTGCACGGATTAATTTAAATTGAGCCAAACTAGTGTACTTAGGTTTGTGGGTTCGACCTGCCTACCGGCAGGCAGGTTCCCACTCCGGCTTGCCTGCCGCAGGCAGGGTACTAAACCTCTCAGAAATGGGAGGTTTTTTAATTTAAAAACCACTAGTCCACCAATCTTTGTAAAAGAAATAATGGAATAGGTTCGTTCTTTACATTTAGAAAATAAAGTTAAAGAGTAAGCACTTTTTCATACGCTCGTCGCGGACTTCCTCTAAAATGCACGATACCACAAAATACAAAACCTGATTTTTCGAAAATTTTCATCATCGCAAAATTGTCGTGGTTGGTGTCTGCTTTGAGGCTGTGTATGTTTTGGTTTAAGGCAAATTCTTCGATGAAATCAATGATTTTTTTGGAAAGATTTTTACCTAAATGCGTTTCGGCAATAGCAACCCGATGAAATACAACAAAATCACTATTGGTTGTCCATTCTCCTTGGAGGTTGGCATATTCGGGTTCGTCATTAATTAAAACAGCAGTATAACCAATGATGGTTTGGTTTTCTGTCAACACATAGCCAATGCCTTTTTCGATGTCTTGTTGGATAATTTCCGGATTGGGATACCCGTCTTGCCATTGGTTGCTTCCATCGGCTTTTCTTCGAAGGATGGCTTTTTGGAGGATTTCCCATATTTCCCGGATATCAGTGGTGGTGGCTTTTCTGAATTGATAGTTCATGACAATTGTATGCTAAGATAGAAGTTGTAAAGTTAGCACAATTTTGTATTGAAGCACAGATTGCGTGAGTGATTGAGCCCTTGTTTGAGCTCTTTTTGTGCAAGACCAACGGGATGAAACAAAAAAGCGAGTGGCGAAAGCACGACCCTTGGGGCACGCCCAAAAAATAATTTTTATAATTTTAAAATCTGTGTTATTACAAACAAAAAAACGTCCCGATTGCTCGAGACGTTAGCCATTTCAGGTAATCTAAATAATCTATATGTTATTCGATCACAGCTACTTGAGCTGCTACTTTACCTTTTCTACCTTCTTCTTCTTCGTAAGAAACGCGGTCACCTTCTCTTAGCTCTTCAGCTTTGATACCAGTTGCGTGAACGAAAATGTCTTTTCCTGTTTCTTCATCTGTAATGAATCCGTAACCTTTAGACTCATTGAAAAATTTTACTGTACCTGTACGCATTATGAAATAATAAAAAAATTAATAATGGTCAAAGGTAATCTATAAATACATACGAATGTTAACGGAATGTTACTTTTTTGCGAAAATTATTGATTTTCAGCATTTTCGTCTTTTTTCTTGTCAAATTTAAACATATAGTCCTCTAATTTCTTGTTTTTATAGCGATGCCATAAAAAAATGGGCATGAGGACCAATGCGGTGGTTAAAACACCCAAACCTACCCATTTATCGCCTTCATTTCCAACGGTTTGTTTAAGAAAATAACCGTAGCCAATGAGGCCAAGGATGATTACAAATAAGATGCGGATGATGTATTTCATATAGTTATTTTAAATCTAGTTTAATGTGTAATTCTTTTAGTTGACTTTCGTCAATAGTTGATGGAGCATCAATCATCACATCGCGACCGCTATTGTTTTTTGGGAATGCGATGAAATCACGAATGGTTTCCTGACCTCCTAAAATAGCTACTAGTCGATCCAAACCAAATGCTAAACCCCCGTGAGGCGGAGCACCAAATTGGAAGGCGTTCATCAAAAATCCGAACTGGTTTTCGGCTTGTTCCGTTGAAAATCCTAACAAGGAAAACATACGACTTTGTAAATCACGGTCGTGGATACGAATGGAACCTCCGCCAATTTCATTGCCATTCAACACCATGTCGTAGGCATTCGCACGGACTTTTCCCGGTTCGGTTTCAATCAGCTGCATGTCTTCCGGTTTTGGTGAGGTAAACGGATGGTGCATGGCGTGGTAGCGTTGTGAATCTTCGTCCCATTCCAACAAAGGAAAATCTACTACCCAAAGTGGTGCAAATTCTTCCGGTTTACGCAATCCTAAACGTGTGGCAACTTCCATACGAAGTGCCGATAATTGTGTGCGTGCTTTATCCGCATTTCCGGAAAGGATTAAAATTAAATCCCCCGGTTTCGCGTTGGTGATTTCAGCCCATTTTTTCAAATCGGCTTCGTCATAAAATTTATCGACAGATGATTTTAAACTTCCGTCTACTTCATATTTCACATAAACCATTCCGCTGGCTCCAATTTGTGGACGTTTGATCCAGTCAATTAATGAGTCAATTTCTTTTCTGGAATAGGAAGCACAGCCGGGAACGGCAATTCCAACGACCAATTCGGCGGTATTGAATACCGGAAAGTCTTTGTGTTGAGCTACGGTGTTTAATTCGCCAAATTTCATGTCGAAACGAATATCCGGCTTGTCATTACCGTACGTTTTCATGGCATAATCATAGGTAATTCGAGGGAATTTATCCACTTCGATTCCTTTCATTTCTTTCAATAAATGACGCGTCAGACCTTCAAAAACATTCAAAATATCTTCTTGTTCGACGAATGCCATTTCGCAATCAATTTGGGTAAATTCCGGCTGACGGTCGGCACGCAAATCTTCGTCGCGAAAACATTTTACAATTTGAAAATATTTATCCATTCCGCCTACCATCAACAATTGTTTGAAGGTTTGTGGCGATTGTGGTAAGGCATAAAACTGACCCTCATTCATACGACTTGGCACAACAAAATCTCTAGCACCTTCGGGAGTTGATTTGATTAAGTACGGCGTTTCAATTTCGCAAAAACCTTGCTTGGATAAATAATTACGGACTTCCATCGATACTTTGTGACGAAAAATGAGGGAATTTTTTACCGGATTTCTGCGGATATCCAGGTAGCGATATTTCATTCGGATGTCTTCACCACCGTCAGTTTCATCTTCAATAGTGAAGGGAGGCAATTGAGCCGAATTTAAAATGGTAAGTTTTGTTACAAGTATTTCTATTTCTCCTGTAGGAATGTTTTTGTTTTTGGCTTCCCGTTCAATAACAGTACCCACTACCTGAATCACAAACTCACGACCCAATGATCTTGATGCGTCAAAAACGGTTTTTTCGGTTCGATTTTCATCAAATATCAATTGCGTAATGCCATATCGGTCGCGTAAATCGACCCAATTCATAAATCCTTTGTCACGTGATTTTTGAACCCATCCGGCAAGCGTTACTTCGGTATTGATATGCGACGCGTTTAATTCGCCGCAAGTATGCGATCTGTACATAAAATTTTAATTTGTGCAAAAGTAAAACAAAAATCCAATACTTCGGGCATTTCAACGTTGGTAGTAGGCGTAAAAAACGAACAATTTTTACAAGGATTTTAAAAAAACGAGTATATTTGATACACTTAAAAAAAATCAAATATGAAAAACAAAGTACAATACATCGGTATTTCTCTTTTGGCGGTTTTTATGACGATTACTTCGTCTGCACAAATGACCTTTACAGCAAAAATTGAAAATCGTGTGGGTGATACCATTACCATCCGAGGAGCTCAGAAGTTTATGAAAAAAATTGCGGTGAACAAAAAAGGTCTTTTTACGGAAACTTTCGAGGTGACTACCGGTTTTTACCAGTTTTTTGATGGAAGTGAATACACGCAGTTGTATTTGAAAAACGAGTATGATTTATTAATGACTTTAAATACCAAAGAGTTTGATGAGTCAATATCCTACAAAGGAAACGGTTCGTTGGAAAACAATGTCTTAGCGAGGAAAGCTTTGGATGACGAACAATTTCAATTGAAGTATTTGTCTACAGATGATGAGGAAGTTTTTGCCAAAGCATTTGAAGCAAAAAAAGCCAGCGATGCTAAACTTTTTAGTGATGTTAATTTAGATGAGAACTTTAGAACGGTCATGACTAAAAGAGCCAATCAAGAGTATGCAATGATGCAGCAAATGCGTGAAAGTGATCTGAAATCTAAAGAAATGGTCGGAAAACCATCGCCCACATTTACGTATGAAAACCATAAAGGAGGAACAAGTTCACTGTCAGATTTTAAAGGGAAATATGTGTACATAGATGTGTGGGCTACCTGGTGTGGACCTTGTTTGGCGGAGATTCCTCATCTGAAAAAAGTAGAGGCTGATTATCATGATAAAAATATTGTGTTTTTAAGTATCTCTATTGATGCTAAAAAGGACCACGAAAAATGGAAAAACATGGTGGATCAAAAACAATTGGGAGGCGTGCAATTGTTTGCCGATAACGATTGGAATTCAAAATTTGTTATCGAGTACGGTATTCAAGGAATTCCGCGATTTATTTTGATAGATCCGAACGGAAATGTGTTAGAAGCCGATGCTTCAAGACCTTCAAGTCCAGATTTACGCAAAAAATTAGATGCTTTAGTAAAGTAGGACTAATTTCATAAGTACATTAAAAACAACGCATTAGCGTTGTTTTTTTACTTGAATATTTTTGCAAATGTTAAATTTTCTTCCAATGTTACCAAATTGTTACCAAATTATGTTTTAAATGTAAATTTTTATATATATTTGTAATGTAATTGTTAACCTACTTAAACGAAGAAGATATGAAAAATTTATTTATTGCAGCGATGCTAGTAGTTTCAGGAGTAATTTTTGCTCAAGAAAACAATGTGAAACATGAGATTGTTAACAAATTAGTTAAATCAACTTTTTATTACGATAACGGTCAAATACAACAAGAAGGTTTTTATAAAAATGGAAAAGTTCATGGAGAATGGATTTCTTACAACATGAATGGAGAGAAAGTTGCCATTGGTAAATATGAGAACGGCAAGAAAGTTGGCAAATGGTTCTTTTGGAGTGGTGCCGACCTCATGGAAGTTGATTATACCGACACTCGAGTTGCTCAAGTGAAAAAATGGTCTAGTGAAGCAATTGTTTTAAATAAATAATTGAAGTTTTTTAAAAGTGAATGAAAGTCCCGTTTGGTTGCGGGACTTTTTTTATTTCTTTTGTTTTAGTTCCTTAAAGGAAGCGGAGATATTTTCCATGAATTGTAAGTGGTCATTTTTTCTTTTCAATTCGGTCCAATTCACAATTTGGTAGTATTGTCTTTTTCCCTTAATGAAAGTAAGGTGATAAAAAACTTTTATGCCTTCAACCGTTCCCTCAAGGCTAATACTTCTTGCATCGTTTCCGTTTATTTTTGTTTGAGTGAATTCAGAAAAGGTTCCATCTTCAACAGTAACTTTCATATTATCTACAATCAAGTTGGAATAACCTTCTAGATTGGCTGTGTAATAGTCCGAAAGACTTGGCTCATTGACAATCATTTCATCAAAGTCTTTTGATGGTTCATCGATTACGATGGTGTAAAATTCTTTGAATAAGTTTTGATATTGCAACGATGCATCTTCATGAAGATTATCGGCAACCGACAAGAAATTCGGAATAGCTAAAGAATAGCGTTTTTTAATCGTAATTGTTTGTGTTGCATTATCTTGTTTACAAGCAATTAGAATAAAAAGTAGTGAGAGTGAACCCATAATTTTTTTCATAGTAGTCATTCATATTTTGCGGTTCGAAAGATAAAAAAAAGCTACGCGTTTCCGTAGCTTTTGATTATTAAATTAACTGTGCAATAAAGGTAATTTTCTCAACGCAATTCGCCTGCTTTTGCTTCAGCTTTTCTGTCTCGTAGATAGTACTTTGTGCGTTTTATTAAATAGAACATCACAGGGACCATAACCAAGGTAAGCACTGTTGCATATGTTAGTCCGAAAATAATAGTCCAAGCCAGCGGTGACCAAAAAATAACATTATCCCCTCCCATATAAATATGTGGATTTAAATCGGTTACAAGTCCAAAAAAATCAAAATTTAAACCAATTGCAAGTGGAATTAATCCTAGAATAGCAGTTATAGCCGTAAGTAAAACTGGTCTTAAACGGTTTTTACCACTTTCAATAATAATTTCTTCTATTTCATAAATGGTTAAATCATTGTGACTTTCAACACCTTTTTCCGCTACTTTTTTATCTAATAATAGCACGAAAAAGTCCATTAATACAATTCCGTTTTTTACCACAATTCCTGCGAGAGAAATTATTCCCATCATGGTCATTAAAACAACAAAATCCATATTTGCAATAACATAACCATAAAAGACACCACTAAAACTTAATAAAACGGTAAACAAAATTACAATTGTTTTTGAAACTGAATTAAATTGTAGAACTATAATAATAGTAATTCCAGCCATCGCTAAGAACAAAGCATAAAGCAAAAAGCTTTGATTTTTACCTTGCTCTTCTTGTACACCAGAAAAGGAGTATTTAATCCCTTTTGGTAATTCATATCCTTTTAATTCTGCCTCAATTTGTTTCGTAATTTCATCAGCGTTGTAGCCAGTTAGTACATTTGAATAGACAGTTAAAATTCTTTTATAATTTTTTCTTTTTATTTGATTGTACGTATACGTTTTTTCGGTTTCAGAAATGGCAGAAATTGGCACCTGAACGATTTGTCCGTTATTTTGATTTCTAAATGTCAACGATTGATTGAATAGAATATTTTCATTTTTTCGCTGATCTTCTTGCATTCTAACGATGATATTATAGTCATCATCGCCTTCTTTAAAGGTAGATATTTCTTGTCCATAAACCGAACGTCTTAAGTTAAATCCAAGTTGACCTGTAGAAATCCCGGTACTTCCGGCGTTTACTCTATCTACTTTCACTTCCAATTCAGGACTTTGTTTATTTACATCTACACTTAGTTTTTCTATTCCTAGAATATTTTTTGCCTCAATAAAGCGTATCATTTTATCTGCTTCGGTAAGCATTTGATCATAATTTATTCCTGCATTTCCTGTGAGTTCAACGCTTATCGGGTATCCAGCTGGCGGACCGTTCGCGTCTTTTTCAACCGTAACTTTTGCTCCAGGTATTCCTTTTACTTTTGCTCTAATTTCATCAAGAACGTCAGACGTATTTACATCACGTCTAAACTTAAATTCGCTAAAGTTTACAGTTACTTTTCCTTTAAACGGTGTTTCGTTTGCAGAACCGGCATCAATATTTGGATTACCAGCTCCTACACCTACTTGAGAAACAATACTTTCAGCAAGGAAATTTTTGTTTGTACTTTCATCGACATATTTTTTCATTATGTCAAACACTTGTTTCTCAACAAAAAGAGTTGCTTTATTAGTTTTTTCAATATCGGTACCTTGGGGATATTCTATATAAGTTATAACCTGTCTAGGTATATTATCTGGGAAGAACAGTACTTTCCTTGGAAACAATCCCAATAAAAATATCGAAACAAAAAGTAAACCAATTATTCCGAAAAGGGCAAACCATGCGTTTTTACCTTTTAAAATTTTAGTCAAGAATATTCTATATTTTTCCTCTAATTTTGGAAAAAAACTGTGTTGAAAATCCTGTGTCCATTGGTATAATTTAATTTTATACAACCACATTAATACAAGTGAAATAATTGCTAAATGACCAATTCCTCTTGCAAATTTAGAATCATATATATTGCCAATAACTACAAACAACAACCCAATAATAACAAATGCAACAGTATATTTTTTTGCCGAATTAGCCGTTACATTTTTATCTTCGATAGCCATAGAACCACCAGTCATAGCAGCATTTACCACCATTGCTACAAACAGCGATGCCGTTAACGTCACAGTTAAAGTTATAGGGAAATAAATCATGAACTTGCCCATAGTACCTGGCCACAATGCAAATGGTAAAAATGCCATTAATGTAGTTGCTGTAGATGAAATTACAGGCCATGCAATTTCGCCTATTCCAATTTTTGAGGCTTCAACTCGTGACATCCCTTTTTTCATATTGGCAAAAACATTATCTACAACTACTATTCCGTCATCTACAAGAAGTCCTAATCCCATTACTAAACCAAAAAGTACCATAGTATTTAAGGTTAACCCAAACATTGATAGTATGGTAAATGCAATCATCATTGAAAGTGGTATTGCCGCACCTACAAATAATGAATTTCGTAATCCCATTGTAAACATTAAAACAATCATTACTAGTACAATACCAAAAATAATATGATTGGACAACTCATCTACTTGATGTTCAACTCTATCAGATTGATCACTTGTAAGCTCAATAGTTAAATCCTTTGGCAAATAACTCTGTTTTGCACTTTCTATTTTTTCTTTTACTTGGTCAATGGCAGAAATCATATTTTGACTAGAACGTTTTTTTACGTTTAGCATCACTACTTCTTTACCCGTTTCTCTAGCATAGGTGGTTTTCTCTTTTTCTTTGAAAGAAACTTGTGCAATATCTTTTAGGTATACTGTTCCACCATAAGACTTAACAACTACGTTTTCAAGTTCTTTTGGATCTTTAATTTCACCTATAATTCTAATATTATTTCTAGAACCTTGAGAAGTTAAATTTCCACCAGAAAGTGTCATATTCTCGTATTTAACAGCGTTTTGAATATCATCAAAAGAAACTTGTGCCGCTGTCATTTTGAATATATCTACGGCAATTTCTACTTCTTTATCGTCGACTCCAAGAATATCTACTTGTTTTACCTCTGGTATTTCCTCGATATCATCTTCCAGCTTTTCACCATATTTTTTCAACTGCTGGGTTGTATAATTTCCTTTCAAATTGATATTTAGAATAGGAACTTCTTCTGAAATATTAAGTTCAAAAACACTAGGTTCTACTTTGCTACCATTGTCTAAATTTGGCCAATCAGTATCTGCCTTTACTACATCAACTTTGTCTTTGATTTTAATTTTCGCGTCTTCAATTGATATTTTGTCTGAAAATTCAGCGATAATCATTCCATAATCTTGAAATGAACTTGCCGTGATTTTTTCAACACCACTTATATTTTTAAACTCTTTTTCAAGCGGTTTGATAATTAATTTTTCAACATCTTCTGCAGAGTTTCCCGGGAAGACAGATGATATATATACTTTGTTTTCAATGATTTCTGGGAAATCCTCACGTGGCATCGTTACATAGGCAATTAGTCCAGTAATGGTGACTAGTAGAGTAAAAATATACACTGTTACCCTGTTGTTTATAGCCCAACTTGATATTCCGAATTCTTTATTTTGGTGTGACATATATTAGGTATTTAGTATCTCTAAAATTACAATTAGAAATTTATTTTGGTTCCTTCTGAAATATTAGTTGCACCTTCAGAAACTAAAACATCTTTAATTGTTAGTCCCTTTAAGATTTCAGTTACGTTATTGGAGGATCTTCCAACTTGCACCAGTACTTTCTTTGCAACTCCTGTTTTTTCATTTAAATTGGTAACAGTATAAACATATTTATTTTTCTGTCCGTCCTCCAAAATCAAATTCGTTGGAACTACAATTGCATTTTTATTTTCGTAATCGGTAATCTTAAGTTTAGCCACTTGATTTGGGCGTAATAAATTTTCCGGATTGGGTACACTTACTTCAATACCGAAACTTCTGTTGTTTGGATTGATGTAATTACTAACTTGGCGAACCTTACCTTTGTAGACTTTATTTAGTGATGTTAAGTTAACTTCTACTTCCGTTCCCACTTTTAGTTTTCCAATATAAGTTTCAGGAACACTAGTTGAGACATACATATTGGTCAAGTTCACAATTCTGAATAATTCCATACCTGGAGCAACCACTTTTCCTTTTTCAATCAATACTTCGTCAATTGTGCCGTTAAAAGGAGCTTTCACCAAAGATTTGGCTACTTGAGACTTTATTTGGGCAACCATTTTTTGTTGGCTTTCCATGGCAGTTTTAGACTGCAGGTATTGAATTTCGGAACCAATTTTTTGATCCCAAAGGTTTTTTTGTTTTTCAAAAGTAGTTTTTGCAAGTGCTAATTGTGTTTCTGCTTGTGCCAATTGTGAACCCATACCGCCATCATCTATTCGTGCTAAAACCTGACCTTTTGTAACCCGTTGACCGGCTTTTACATTTACTTGTGTTAAAACACCAGAATATTCCGGACTAATCATGATATTCTCTTTGGTGTCAACATTTCCTTGTATTTCTAAATAATGTGTAAAAAGGGTATCTTTTATGGTGATTACCTCAACTAAAGTACTCTTTTGAATGGTGTCTAACGCTTCAATTGCTTTGTCAAGTTTAGCCAAATCAGCGACCAATTTTTCATATTCTTTGTGAAAAGTTTCACGCGTAGCTTTTATTTTTACTAAGTCTTTGGATTGAATGACTTCGTCAAGATTTCCGTTTTTGTTTTCACCGGAACAAGCGAATAATAAAATGGAAAGTACAGAAAGTGATAGTATTTTTTTCATGTGGAGGGATTTTAGTTTTTAGTTGTGATTTTCTCAAGTGCTGCTCTGCTATTGATGACATTTACCATTGCTTGTAAATAATCTTGTTGAGCGGTGTATAATTGTCTTTGTGCCTCTGTAAATTCAAAACTGGAGGAGAGACCTTCGGTGAACTTAATGTTCTGTTTCTTTTCGATACGTTCAGCCAACGTTAAGTTTTGTTTGGAACTAAAATATTGTTCCACATCAAAATCAAACTTGCTTTTTGCTGTAAAGTACTCCAATTTCAGCCGTTGTTCGGTTTCTGTAAGTTCCGTTTTTGCTTGTTCCAAAGCAATCTTCGCTTGTTGTGTGCGAGCATTTCTGCCAAATCCACTAAAAATAGGAATGTTTAAATTCACTCCTAGGTTGGAATAATCCAACCAATTGTCAGCATTGGTAAACGTACTGAAATCTTCTCCAAATGCATTGTAGCCATAATTTAGAGAAGCTCCTAGAGAAGGTAAATATTTACTTTTTTCAAGTTTCAATTCCAGGTTTCGCTGATCAACAAAATTGGTCATTAATGTATAATCAATATTTTGTTCTACATTAAATTCAGGATTGGTCAGAGCCAAATCAAGATTTAAAGCAGTTAGTGATTTTAGGTCATCAGTCAATACTAATTCATCGTCTAATTCAATGCCCAAATTTATTTTCAGCATATTTTCA
>NZ_JBILTE010000054.1:0-14751 GCF_044371705.1 Flavobacterium sp.
GGATAGCCTGCAACTTTCTTAACCTATATTAAGTGCTAAACCTTTCTTAGGGTTGTAAATTTGTACTATAAATAACAAAAAATCTAATAGTCATGAAAAATACAGTTTTACACAAAGCTAATGAACGAGGACATGCTGATCATGGATGGTTGAATGCCTATCATAGTTTTAGTTTTGCCAATTGGTACAATCCAGATAAAGTACAGTTTGGTGTTTTAAGAGTTTTAAACGATGATACCGTTGCTGCCGGAATGGGTTTTGGAACACATCCGCACGATAATATGGAAATCATCACCATTCCATTGGAAGGAGATTTGGCTCATAAGGACAGTATGGGAAATGAAGAAATTATCAAATTTGGCGACGTTCAAGTAATGAGTGCAGGAACTGGCATACGTCACAGTGAATTTAATCCGAATGAAGACAAACGCACCAAATTGCTACAAATTTGGTTGTTTCCAAACAAACGAAATGTGGAACCTCGGTACCAGCAAATCACTTTGGATGTAAAAGACAGACAAAACAAGTTACAACAAATTTTGTCACCAAACCCGGAAGATGCAGGAGTATGGATACATCAAGATGCATGGTTTCACATGGGAAAATTTGAAAAAGGAATCACCGAAACTTACACTGTTAAACGAAATGAAAACGGCGTTTATGCTTTTATAATTTCTGGAACGGTTACCATTAACGGACAAACTTTGGAAACCAGAGATGCATTGGGAATTACAAATACAGAGAAAATGGAAATTACAGCAACTTCTGATGCAGAAATTTTGCTGATGGATGTCCCGATGGAATAATGTTCTTGATCAAATCTTTTCTTAATTAAAATATCCCAACGAACAATTCACGTTGGGACATTGTATTTTATTTCAACTTCAAATTTAGATTATCATAGGTGGTCACGTCAATTACTTGCTCGCTGTCAACATCAAACGAAACTTTAATACTATCGCCAACCATACTCACCGGAATTTCATTCGAAATTTGCGAGGAACCCACAAAAATATTTGGATAATCTTTTATTGTAAAATAATAGAAACTGTTACCGTTTTTCACATCGCTTTGAATACGGGTAATTATTGATGCAATTGATTTTTTGGCAGCAACATTCGAGGGATTAATTTTATTGCCTGCCATGTTATAAACACTTTTAAATGAAGTAAGTGTTTCACGCATTGAATTGCCAACACCCACAATTGTGTAATCGTTAATAGCAACCATTGCATACATTTTTACCAAACCACCATCATCTTTTAAAGTCATAACATAAGTAGGAATTCCGTTAATGTTATACGGAATAGGCAACGAAGCTTGGTATCCTTTCTCTTGAACTTTTCCTTCTGCCGATTGTTGAGCAGCATATTCCGTTGCACCACTTTGCTTGTAAAAGGTAGTTTCTTTGGTTCGTGTATCTACTAACACAAACCCAACCGTGCTTTCGTCACTTCCAACAGAAGTTAAACCGGTATACCAATACGATTTATCATTTTGCCCATAAACCAGAGTCAATCCTTCGGTAATTTGCAATTTATCAGTATTGGAAAAATTCCAATAACCATTGACTAATTCGCCCCAATCATTCAACTGGTCCTCAATAAAACTTGCCGGTTGAATCCGATCAACCCACGAGGGAGCATCCGCAATGGTATATGATTCAATGTCGCCTGTTTGTGCATTCACAATTAAGATACCATTGGCGTTTTCGCCCGAAAATCCTATTTTTTTGTCATAAGTTGTCACCACCCAAAAAGGATTTCCTTGTTCATCAATTTCAAAAGTAAAATCAGAAATACCAATGGTTGCATAACCATTGAAGTAAATATACCTATGCAACTCACTAAAAAAATAGGCATTGGTTTGGAATTTCAATTTTAAATTTTTTCCATTAATCGTTTGAACCAACTTAACATCACGCTCGTTTGTTGCAGACACCAATACATATCCGGGCGTTCCTTCCTTATTATTTAACCATTTGAAAAAACCGGAGTGTAACAAAGGTGCTACCCAATATAATTCATTGTTGACTTTTTGAATTGAAAACTTGCCTAATTCTACTTGACTTCCCAAAGCCGGTTGCGAACCTATAATCTTTTCTCCTAACAAATAGGCTAATTTTTGATCAACTACTCGTATTTTGTCTAAAGAAATGGGTGCAATCTGTTCGGATATTTTTTCTCCATTCCTTACTTCTCCTATAATTTTTTGATACTTAGAAGCATGAAATACAGTTGCTGAAGTAATAAACGGAACAATTGAAAGATATAAAAGTAATAAAACCATGACGTACACTACAACTTTTTTGGGACGTGATTTAATGATGACTTTCTTTCCGGTGCTATCGACTGCTAAACCTAAAGAAAAAAAGAAATAAGTAAATACAAGAAGTAATAAAACAACTGCGATCCCATAAAAACCGTAGTGGATTACCGGTAGAATAAAATAAACTAACAAAAAGCCAAAAACAGCTAACACTATCACAAGCAATAATTTTTTCATTTTTTGGGTGTTTGATTTAAACAATTATACGCATTGTTGGAATAAAAGTTACAATTAATCTTGCTTAAAATACTAAAATCATCTCTTTTAAATTAGTATTTTTGTTGCTACTAGTACAAAAGTTGTGAAATTAAACTTGAAATAAATTTATGAAAGCATACGTTTTTCCGGGACAAGGAGCTCAATTCACTGGAATGGGCAAAGAACTATATGAAACTTCAGCATTAGCCAAAGAACTATTTGAAAAAGCGAATGAAATTTTAGGCTTCCGAATTACAGACATCATGTTTGAAGGAACTGCCGAAGAATTAAAAGAAACCAAAGTTACACAACCGGCAGTCTTTTTACATTCGGTTATTTTGGCAAAGACGTTGACCGATTTTAAACCGGATATGGTTGCCGGACATTCGTTAGGTGAATTTTCAGCTTTAGTGGCAAATGGTGCTTTATCTTTTGAAGATGGCTTGAAATTGGTTTCAAAAAGAGCATTAGCCATGCAAAAAGCATGCGAAATTACTCCTTCCACAATGGCAGCCGTACTAAATTTAGACGATGCAATTGTAGAAGATATTTGTGCTTCGGTTGCTGGTGTTGTGGTGGCGGCAAATTATAACTGTCCCGGTCAATTAGTTATTTCCGGAGAATACAAAGCAGTTGAATTGGCTTGTGAAAAAATGAAAGAAGCAGGTGCTAAACGTGCTTTGATTTTACCGGTTGGTGGAGCTTTCCATTCACCCATGATGGAACCTGCCAGAGAAGAATTAGCAGCAGCTATTGAAGCGACGATTTTTTCAAATCCTATTTGTCCGGTCTATCAAAATGTGACAGCAAATGCTGTTTCTGATCCCACTGAAATTAAAAAGAATTTAATTATTCAATTAACCGCTCCGGTTCGTTGGACACAATCCGTTCAACAAATGATTGCCGATGGAGCCACAAGTTTTACAGAAGTGGGTCCGGGCAAAGTTTTGGTTGGTTTAGTGAATAAAATAAACAAAGAAATTGAGACTATTTCGGCTTAATAATTAAGTTAAATTCTATAACAATGAAAAAAATAATTTTTGGATTTATAGCAATAAGTTTGTTCGTGGCCTCATGCAAAGAATCAACAGAAGATAAAATTAATCAAGCAATTGATGCAGTTAAAACTGATGTGAAAGATAAATCGGATGCTGTAAAAATGGAAGCAGAAAAAAAATTAGACTCTGTTCAAGCTAAAACCGATAAAATGGCTGACTCACTCAAAACCAAATCAGAAAAGGCCCTGAAAAAATGGAAGGAGAAAACACAAAATGTAAAAGAAGAAGTCATTAAAAACTAAGAATTTCAAATGTGGTGTCTCAAAATTCGAAATATTCCGAACTTGTTTTGGAATCTGTAAAAATGCAATTATCAACTATTTTTAGAAGCTGAAATGAATTCAGCTTGACAAGATTAAAACTTTTCAAACACCCTCGGAGTTTTCTACCTTCTAATTTTTTGTTCCCATTTCCAAGCACTTTCCAAAGCTTGTTCCAAGGATAGTTCAGTTTTCCAACCCAAAACTTTATTGGCCTTTTTGGTGTCTGCATAAGCCTCAACAACATCTCCTTCTCTTCTATTGACAATTTTATAAGGTAATTTCTTTTGACTTACTTTTTCAAAAGCATGAATAACTTCCAAAACGGAAGACCCGGTTCCGGTACCCAAATTGAAAACCTCAACATTTTCAGTATTCTTTTTATCAATCAATCGTTGCAATGCGATTACATGGGCTTTCGCCAAATCAACCACATGAATATAATCACGCACACATGTTCCATCAGCAGTTGGATAATCATCGCCAAAAACTGCGAGTTCGGGACGTAAACCCATAGCGGTTTGGGTGATAAAAGGCACTAAATTTTGAGGAACTCCCAAAGGTAATTCACCAATAGCGGCACTGTCATGAGCTCCAATCGGGTTAAAATATCGCAATAAAACGGCCTTAAGATTTGAAATTTTTGCCACATCTGCAATGATCTCCTCTCCTATTTGCTTCGTGTTTCCATAAGGCGACATGGCCGGTTGAATGGGAACTTTTTCAGTAATCGGCATATTTTTGGCTTGACCATAAACGGTGCAGGACGAACTAAAAATAAAATGAGCTTCTTGTTTTTGTTGCAACTCTTGAAGGATATAAATTAAAGCACTGATGTTATTTTCATAATACAACAAAGGATTTTGCACACTTTCACCCACCGCTTTTGACGCGGCAAAATGTATAATTCCTGTTACGTCCGGATATTTTTTAAAAAATGATTGAACAGCAGCTTTGTCTCTCAAATCCATTTTTTCAAATTCGGTTTTTTTGCCGGTAATAGAAAAAATCCCGTCCAAAACATCCAAAGAGGCATTTGAAAGATTATCAATAATAATAACTTCAAAACCTTGGTTTTGCAATTCAACGACAGTATGCGAACCAATAAAACCCAAGCCTCCGGTTACAACTATTTTCATTTATTTGAATTAAAAAATTCTAAAACGGTATCCGTAATAAATTTGATTTGTTCATCATCAAGCTCGGTATGCATCGGTAACGAGATTACTTCTTGAACTAATTGATTGGTTACCGGGAAATCTTCTTCTTTATATCTTGAATCTACGTATGCTTTTTGAGCATGTAATGGAATTGGATAATAAATTGCACATGGAATTCCTTTATTCACTAAATGATCCATTAATGCATTTCTGTCGGCATTCACAATTCGCAAAGTATACTGATGAAATACATGACAATCACAACTATCACAAATTATCGGAGCAATTATATTTTTATGCCCTTCAAATGCTTTCGAATATTTTCTGGCTGCCTCTTGACGAGCCGCGTTATAAGTATCTAACAAAGGTAATTTTGCATTTAAAACAGCCGCTTGAATACTATCCAAACGTGAATTTACTCCAACGACATCATGATGGTAGCGAACATACATTCCGTGATTTACAATCCCCCGAATGGTATGAGCTAATGCATCATCGTTCGTGAAAATAGCCCCACCATCGCCATAACATCCTAGATTTTTAGAAGGAAAAAACGACGTAGCTCCTACATGACCTATGGTTCCAACTTTTCTTTTCACTCCATCTCTAGATGTAAAATTGGCACCAATGGCTTGTGCATTATCTTCAATAACATACAAATTATGTTCTTTAGCAATATCCATTATGGCATCCATATTCGCAGCTCTTCCAAACAAATGTACCGGAACAATCGCTTTTGTTTTTGGTGTAATTGCTTTGCGAATTCCGTCAAGCGAAATATTCATATTTACGATATTCACATCTACCAAAACAGGTGTTAATTGCAACAAAGCAATAACTTCAACGGTAGCAGCAAATGTAAAATCGGCTGTAATTACTTCATCACCCGGCTGTAAACCCAATCCCATCATAGCAATCTGTAATGCATCTGTTCCGTTTGCACAAGGAATCACATGTTTAACCCCCAAATATTCTTCAAGATTTTTTTGAAATTCATGTACCTTGGGTCCGTTGATGTAGGTATTGGTATCCAATACTTCCTGAATAGAAGTGTCAACCGTTTGTTTTATTTTTTCATATTGACTTTTTAAGTCAACCATTTGAAGTTTTCTCATATCAGTATCAATTAATGTTTTATCTAATCAGGAGTAAACCTACCTGACTCATTTCAACTAACAAAAGTAATTATTTGCGGGTGGATAACAATGGAAATTCTAGAAAGTAATGTATTTTAGCCTCACAATTTTTTACACATGTTTGGTATTTATTCTTTCTTGGTTTCAGTAGCCGGATTTTTTCTAAAAATCGTAGCTCTTTTCAGCCCAAAAATGAAGCTTTTTGTTGATGGAAGAAAAACTGTTTTTGAAACACTTTCACAAAGCATTTCAAAACAAGAGCCTAGCATTTGGTTTCATGCGGCTTCTTTGGGAGAATTTGAGCAAGGATTGCCTGTGATGGAAAAAATTAAAGTTTTATATCCGAAGCATAAAATTATTGTGACCTTTTTTTCTCCTTCAGGATATGAAATTCGAAAAAATAATACCATTGCCGACGTTACCGTTTACCTACCCCTTGACACAAGGAAAAATGCTAAATTATTTATCGATTTAGTCCATCCGGAATTAGTATTCTTTATTAAATATGAATTTTGGCCGAATTACTTAAACGAATTGAAATCCCGAAACATCAAAACGTATTTAATTTCAGGCATTTTTAGAGAAGATCAAGCTTTTTTCAAATGGTACGGGGGTTTTTATCGAAATGCATTAAAATCGTTTGATCATTTTTTTGTTCAGAATGAAAAATCAAAAAAATTAGTACAGCAATTGGGTTTTCAAAATGTAAAAATTTCAGGAGACACACGTTTTGATCGCGTGGTTTCGATTTTGAAAAGAGACAATACACTAGATTTTATCAAAGAATTCAAAGACAACACAACCACTATTGTCATTGGAAGTTCTTGGCCAAAAGACGAAGAATTATTGGTGAATTTCATTAATAATTCAACTGAAAAGGTAAAATTTATTATTGCACCACATACTATCAAACCGGAACAAATTGTGGAATTGCAAAAATCGATTACGAAAAAATCAATTTTATATACCGATTTATTTCCCGCTCAGACGTTGCATGTAACGCATTCCGCAGAGACGTTGCATGCAACGTCTCTACAAGAATACGATGTATTCATCATCAACACTATCGGAATCCTAACCAAAATTTACAATTACGCCGACATTGCCTACGTAGGCGGTGGTTTCGGCAACCCTGGTGTTCACAATATCCTTGAACCGGCAACGTTTGGTGTGCCAATAATTATTGGGCCTAATTATTCACACTTTGCAGAAGCGACTGCTCTGGCAAATATGGAAGGCTGTATTTCGATAGGTAACCAAAGTGAATTAAATGATGCATTTTCAAATTTGATTTCAAATAATGAAATCCGCCATGAAAAAGGACATATTTGCAGCACATTTGTACAAATGAATAAAGGAGCAACAGAAGTGATTTTAAAATACCTCCAAAATGACAACCTTTAAAGCTTTTACTAGTTCGGATAGTTCTTTGGTCATCAAAATGATGGAGGATTTTTATTCCATTGATAATTATCCTTTTGATAACGAAAATTCCCGAAAGCTACTTCATCAATTCCTTCAAGATGAAAATCTTGGAAAAGGCTGGCTCATTTATCATGAAAACGAAGTGGTTGGCTATGTCATTCTCATATTTATTTTTAGTTTTGAATACCAAGGAAAAATTGCGTTTTTGGATGAATTATACATAAAAAAAACCGCAAGAGGCAAAGGAATTGGCAGACGAGCTCTTCAATTTATTCAAGAGGAAGCTCCTAAATTATCGTTAAAAGTTATCTATTTGGAGGTGGAACCGCACAATGAAACTGCACAAAAATTGTATCTTGCAAACGATTTCGCCATTCATAAGCGAAAATTACTCAAATACACAGTCAATTAACAGATTATCTAAAATTTAAGCATTATGAAATTTTTTCGCATACTCTTATTATTCCTTTCTGTTTCTGCATTTGCCCAACAGGGAGGAATGTGGATTCCCTCATTATTGGAAGGCATGAATGAAAAAGAAATGAAATCACTTGGCATGAAAATGTCGGCCAAAGATATTTACGATGTTAACAAATCAAGCATGAAAGATGCTGTTCCGCATTTCAACAATGGTTGTACATCGGAAGTAATTTCTCCAAAGGGATTATTATTAACTAATCACCACTGCGGGTATGGTGAGATTCAATCGCATTCTACGGTAGAAAATGATTATTTGGAAAAAGGATTTTGGGCGATGAGTTTGGAGGAAGAATTACCTAATCCGGGTTTAGTGGTCACCTTTATTGTAAAAATTGAGGATGTCACTTCTAAAGTTTTAGAAAATACGCAAACTATTTCCAATGAAGCCGACAAACAAAAGAAAATCCAGGAAAATATCGCTTCTTTAACCAATTCATTACCCAAAGAAAGCTGGCAAGAAAACAGAATCAGAGCTTTTTTTGACGGCAATCAATACATTTGGTTTGTGGTAGAGACTTTTAAAGATGTTCGTTTAGTGGGTGCTCCGCCGTCATCGATTGGAAAATTTGGATCAGATACAGACAATTGGGTTTGGCCACGTCACACCGGCGATTTTTCACTGTTTAGAATTTACGCGGATAAAAACAATCGTCCGGCAGTCTATTCAAAAGACAATGTTCCTTATAACCCTAAACACTTTTTCCCGGTATCCATTGGTGGCGTGAAAGAAAATGATTTCACTATGGTTTTCGGTTATCCGGGAAGAACACAGGAATATTTACCTGCAGTTTCCGTTGAACAAATCGTAAACGATTTAAACCCCGCCAAAATTGAAGTCCGCGATGCGGCTTTAAAAGTGCAAGATGGGTTTATGCGTAAAGACAAAGCGATTAAAATTCAATATGCGGCCAAATATGCTTCGGTTGCCAATTATTGGAAAAAATGGATTGGTGAAACCAAAGGTTTAAAAAAGTCAAATGCTGTTCAAATCAAAAAAGATTTTGAAAAGGATTTTATGGCCAAAGTTGCGAAAGAACGAAAACAAGCTGAATATGGAAATCTACTTGCAGAATTTGAAACGAATTACAAAGCCATTGCTCCGTATGCTTTGAGTCGTGATTATTTTATGGAAGTCGTAATGCGTAACACTGAATTATTAAGTTTTGGCTATCGATTGAATCAATTAGAACAAGTATACAACGCGAGAGGCGAACAAGCGTTTAACGACCGAAAAGCGAATCTTTTAGCGGGTTTTGAAGAATTATACAAAGATTTCAATGCTACGGTTGACGAAAAAGTGATGGAACAATTGATTGAAATATACGCCACTAAATCTCCACTAGAATTGTTACCGCAGGAACTGTTGAACCAAGATTTAAAGGCCAAAACGGCTGAAATATTCAAAACATCTAAATTAACCAGCTACAATGGCTTGAAAGAATTATTGAGTGGCGATGCAAAAACAGTGGTTGCAGCTATGAATCAAGACAGTGGTTATCTTTTTGTAAAAATGATTACAGAAGCTTATAACAAAAATGTTGCTCCGAAATTTGATGAAATCAATTTAAAAAACATTGCGTTACAACGCACGTATATGAAGGGAATTTTGGAGTTAAGTTCTAAAGATGCTCGAATATTTCCTGATGCCAACTCAACTTTGCGTGTAACGTACGGTAAAGTAAAAGGATATGCTCCAGCTGATGCTGTTTATTACAGTCCTGTAACTTACTTAGACGGTGTGATGGAAAAATATGTTCCGGGTGATTATGAATTTGATGTTTCTCCTAAACTAATTGAGCTTTACAATACAAAAGATTTTGGCCCTTACGGAGAAAACGGTAAAATGCCTGTGAATTTCATTGGAACCAACCACACAACAGGTGGCAATTCCGGAAGTCCGGCAATTGATGCTCACGGAAATTTAATCGGTTTAAATTTTGACCGTGTTTGGGAAGGAACTATGAGTGATATATATTACGATCCTGCCATTTGCAGAAATATCATGGTTGACATTCGTTACGTACTTTTTGTAATTGATAAGTACGCAGGTGCCAAACATTTAGTAGATGAAATGAAAGTGGTACGGCCAAAAAAGAAATAAAACAAACAATTTTAAGAATGTAGCTGTTATTATAAAGAGAGTTGTTACTGAAATAGCCTGCGAATAACCCCATTTATAGTTGCTCAAACGTTTGAAAAACAAATAGTTCATTTTTTTTTAAAATTTTTTAATAAAATATTTTGTTGAACAAAAAAATGTATATCTTTGCCTCGAATTAATAATTAACCTTTTATAATAAAGTAAGATGAAAAAAGTAATTTTAAGTTTAGTATTTGTTGCTGCTTTAACAGTAGTATCTTGTAAAGAAAAAGAAGCTGCTCCAGTTGAAGAAGTTGTAACTGAAGAAGTTGTTCCAGCTGTTGAAGAGGCTGTTGAAGTTGTTGCAGATACTACAAAAGCTGCTGTTGAAACTGCTGTTGACGCTGCTACTGAAGCTGTAACTAAGTAATTAGTTATTAACTAAGACAAAAAAATCAATCCTGAACAATGTTCAGGATTTTTTTTGATTAAAAAATTTACCAATTAAAAAAGCTCCGATAGAAAATTATCTACCGGAGTTTTTTGTGTTCTTAGAATTTCTACTCATTAAAACGTATAACCTACTTTAATTCCAAAACGTCCTGCCCATTCGTCTACATTTTTGTTGTCAACAAATCCGGAACCTTTCATTTGAATCACCCATTGAACGCCAACACTAGGGTCGATTGATAAATTTTCTCCAAATTTAAATTTGTAACCCACCGTTGGACTCAAAAAACTGAAATAAGAGTATGTTCCTTTTACACCATTTTCCTCAAACTTAATATTTCCGTAAGCCAAAGTGTTTTGAGTATAAATACCATAGTCTTTTTTATTAAAATAACCGCGGCTTCCTAATTCAATTACATAACCGTCACCGTCAACCTCATTTATTCCTGGAGCGTCGTAAGTCATCGTTCCATAACCTACATTTAAAATAGAGGAAGAACCTTCTAAACCGGCTATTCCCGAATAATTCAACTCAAAACTGAGTCCATACTGAGTCGGTTCTGACCATAAATAATAGGGTGATACGGTGATGTTTGGTTTTTTATCATCATCCTGTGCAAATCCTATCGCACACAAAAGCAGCAAAGCAGCTGTAGAAATTTTTTTCATTTGATTGAGATTTAAATTGATATTCAAATGTATGAAAATATCTCCACTATCAAAAAATGGATCACTTTTTTAATTGTTTGTGTAGAAATAAAAAAGCTCCATCTGTAAAACAAATGAAGATTTTGTTCCGAAGTTTCGGAATCAAGGCGGTCCCGAAGCTTCGGGATTGAACCCGCACTAATTTATAATTTCAATAATATATCTTCTAAAATTGAAGGATAATCAATAACTTTTTCAAGAAATTTTCGAGATTTCATTCGCTTGATAAAGCGTTCTAATACGTAAGCTTTTTTACTATTCTCACATTCAAATTTCAATTTTAATTCCCAAGGAATTCCTTTAGATGAAAATGAATCAGAATAAAATCCACTATTATGTCGTTCTAGCCTCAATTCAACATTGTCGGTTGTGCCTACATAAAACTTATAAATTTTTTTGAATATAAAATATAAATGAAATACATATACAAACTAATAAAAAAGCTCCATTTACAGTTGCAAATGGAGCTTTTGTACTCAAGGCGGGACTTGAACCCGCACGGGCATTACTGCCCACTGGATTTTAAGTCCAGCGTGTCTACCAATTCCACCACTCGAGCTTGATACAAGTAAACTACTTGCACTATTAGATAGAAGAGCGAAAAACGGGATTCGAACCCGCGACCTCCACCTTGGCAAGGTGGCGCTCTACCAACTGAGCTATTTTCGCGTACAGGTTTATGTAAGAACAGCATTGTTTGTTCAGCAATGCGGATGCAAATGTACTATTTTTATTTACTTTTACAAGTGTTTTTTTGAAAAAAATTATATTAATAAAGTAACTTTTTGACAACTAAAACAATAGAAACTATTTTTTAATTAACATCCGTTTGATTTCATTCAATTTCATCAATGCCTCCACCGGAGTTAGGGTGTTAATGTCAATATTTAAAATCTCTTCTTTGATTTCTTCCAACAGCGGATCATCTAAATTGAAAAAACTCAATTGTAATTCGTCTTTGGTTGCTTTGATTCCCGACAATTCTTCGCTGGAATGATTTTTTTCCAGTTTCTTTAAAATTTTCTGAGCTTTTTGAATGACAGTTTGAGGCATTCCGGCCATTTTTGCCACATGAATACCAAAACTATGAGCGGTTCCGCCCTTTACTAATTTTCGAATAAACAAAACGGTATCTTTTAATTCTTTGACCGATACATTATAATTGTGAATTCGATTAAAAGTTACTTCCATCTCGTTTAATTCATGGTAATGCGTCGCAAACAACGTTTTGGGTTGGTGCGGATGCTCGTGTAAATACTCTGCAATGGCCCATGCTATGGAAATTCCGTCATAAGTACTGGTACCCCGTCCTATTTCGTCTAACAAGACTAAACTTCTTTCGGAAATATTGTTCAAAATAGAGGCAGTTTCATTCATTTCTACCATAAAAGTAGATTCGCCCATCGAAATATTATCACTTGCTCCTACTCGTGTAAATATTTTATCCACTATACCCATTCGAACCGCTTCGGCAGGAACAAAACTTCCCATTTGAGCCAGCAAAACAATTAGAGCCGTTTGTCGCAAAATGGCTGATTTACCGGACATATTCGGACCCGTAATCATGATAATCTGTTGCGAATCTCGATCTAAAAAAACATCGTTAGCAATATACGGAACGCCCACCGGCAATTGCTTTTCGATGACCGGATGTCGCCCATTTGTTATTTCTAAATCGAAGGAATTATCTAAAACAGGCCGCACATACTTATTTGTAATAGCCAATTGTGTAAAAGAATTTAAACAATCCAATTGAGCAACCAAACCCGCATTTAATTGAACCGGTTTGATATAACTGCTAATCCAAGCAACTAATTGCTCAAAGAGCTGCGATTCGAGTGATTGAATTTTATCTTCAGCTCCCAAAATCTTCGTTTCGTATTCTTTCAATTCTTCGGTAATGTATCGTTCGGCATTCACTAAGGTTTGCTTACGAATCCACTCTTGAGGAACTTTATCTTTATGGGTGTTTCGAACTTCAATATAGTAACCAAAAACATTATTAAACGATATTTTTAAGGAAGAAATTCCTGTTCGCTCAGATTCTCGCATTTCAATTCCTTCCAAGTATTCCTTTCCAGAAGTTGAAATGGCTCTCAATTCATCCAAATCAGGATGTATTCCTTTGGCAATGGCATTTCCTTTATTGATAGAAACAGGTGCCTCCGGATTTAAAGTGGATCTGATTTTCTCACGTAACAAATCACAGCTGTGTAGACTGTCGCCAATAGCCTTCAACGATTCGTTTGCACTTTCCAAAGCCATTGATTTAATTGGAATGATAGCATCCAATGATTGACACAAATAATTCACTTCTCGGGGCGATATTTTTCCAGCTGCGACTTTAGAAATTAATCGTTCCAAATCGGAAATTTGTTTGATTTGGTATTGAATTTTTTGAAGCACTTCGGGATTGTCTTTCAAAAAGGAAACAACTTCGTGACGTGATTGTATTTTTACTGCATCTTTTAGTGGCAAAGCCAGCCATCTTTTAAGCAAGCGACCACCCATTGGCGACAGGGTATGATCAATAATATCCAAAAGTGTGACCGCATTTGGATTGGTGCTGTGGTAAAGTTCCAAATTTCGAATAGTAAATCGATCCATCCACACATAGGCATCTTCGGCAATTCGTTGAATGGAGGTGATATGCTGAATCTTGTTATGTTGGGTTTCTGATAAATAATATAAAATGGCTCCAGACGCTACAATACCTTCTTGCAATTCTTCAATACCGAATCCTTTCAGCGAATTGGTTTGAAAATGTTTCGTTAAAACCTCCACACTGTAATCTTCATGATACACCCAATCTTCCAAGAAAAAAGTATGATAATCTTCCCCAAAAGTCTCTCTGAATTTACTTTTGTATTGTTTAGGAATTAAAATTTCGCTTGGGTTAAAATTCTGTAGTAACTTGTCAATATATTCTTCATTGCCTTGAGCTGTTAAAAACTCACCAGTAGAAACATCTAAGAAAGAGATTCCCAAATGTTTTTTTCCAAAATGAATAGCCGACAAAAAATTATTTGTTTTCGACTGTAAAACCTCATCATTCATGGAAACTCCGGGAGTAACCAATTCAGTTACGCCGCGTTTCACAATCGTTTTAGTCATTTTAGGATCTTCCAATTGGTCACAAATGGCTACTCGAAGTCCGGCTTTTACCAATTTTGGCAAATACGTATGTAGGGAATGATGTGGAAATCCTGCCAATGCTGTTTCGGTTTCTGAACCGGCACCTCTTTTGGTTAATACAATTCCCAGTATTTGAGAGGCACGAACCGCATCTTCACCAAAAGTTTCATAGAAATCGCCCACACGGAACAACAAACAGGCATCAGGATACTTCGACTTTATCTGATTGTATTGCTTCATTAATGGCGTTTCTTTAGGCTCTTTGACTACGGTTGTTTTGGCTGACAATTGGATAGGATTTTAATTAGGATTTCAAAAATACGAAATTGAAAT
>NZ_JBILTE010000210.1:0-4292 GCF_044371705.1 Flavobacterium sp.
GATTGAATTTCATTCAAAGCTTAAAAACTGTATTTTTGTTTTCAAGAAATTTAATGTGGTATAGCACTAAATCTTCAGATTTGTAGTTTAGTAGTAGATAAGTATCTTTAAAAATAGTCTCATGAATAAATTCGCAGTAATAATTTTGTTTTTCTGTCAACTTTCTTTTGCACAATCAACGACCAATCAGTTAGATTCTGATGGTAAGAGACATGGTCAATGGGTTGGATATTATGAAGACACCAAACATTTAAAATACCAAGGTCAGTTTGAACACGGTCAAGAAGTGGGTACTTTTACCTATTATGATAATACCAAAGCCAAAAAAGTTTTAGCAACCCGCGTTTTTAATCCAAAAGATCAATCTGCCTATACTACTTTTTTTAATGGAAAGTTTAAAGTTAGTGAAGGTAAGGTTGTCAATAAAGAATATGACGGCGAATGGAAGTATTACCATAAAGATATGGATGCAGTGATGACGTTGGAGTATTATAAAGCAGGAAAGCTCGAAGGAATCCGAAAAGTATTCTACAAAAGTGGCGTAATTGCAGAAGAAGCAACCTATAGAAATGGTGTCAAAGAAGGAACTTATAAAAAGTATGCTGAAAACGGCGTTGTTTTAGAAGAATCTGTTTTTAAAGCAGGTAATCCAAATGGTCCAACCATCGTTAGAGATGTTGACGGAAAAATTCTAACTGTTGGGCAATACAAAAGCGGCAAATCTGTGGGTATTTGGAAGTTTTATAAAAACGGTGAACTAGTGAAAGAAGAAAACCGTAGTTTGAAAAAACCGGCCAAACCCAAAAGTGCCAATCCGCCTCCGAAAAGAAACGTTAAAGAAATGGAAGATTAATTCCGTAACTACTACCTTTGTCAAAATTTTAATTGAGTGATGAAAAGAGCAGTCGTAGGACTTTCAGGAGGTGTAGATTCGAGTGTTGCCGCTTATTTGTTAAAAGAGCAGGGCTACGAAGTCATCGGTTTGTTTATGAAAAACTGGCACGATGATTCGGTGACTATTTCTGATGAATGTCCGTGGCTGGAAGATTCTAACGATGCACTTTTAGTAGCAGAAAAATTGGGAATACCTTTTCAAACGGTCGATTTAAGCGAACAATACAAAGAACGCATCGTTGATTATATGTTCAACGAATATAAAAATGGTCGCACACCCAATCCCGATGTTTTATGTAACCGTGAAATCAAATTTGATGTGTTCATGAAAATCGCTTTGAGTTTGGGTGCAGATTTTGTGGCAACGGGACATTATTGCCGCAAAGGAATCATCGAAAAAGACGGAAAAGAAATCTATCAATTATTAGCCGGTGTGGATTGCAACAAAGACCAATCGTACTTTTTATGTCAGTTATCACAGGAACAATTAGCCAAATCGCTTTTTCCAATAGGTGCATTAACCAAACCACAAGTGCGTGAAATTGCTGCTCAAATGGATTTGGTTACTGCTGAGAAAAAGGACTCGCAAGGACTCTGCTTCATTGGAAAAGTGCGTTTGCCAGAATTTTTACAACAACAATTGCAGCCAAAAGAAGGAATCATCATAGAAATTGCTGCAGATGACCCAATTTATAATGTACCACAGCCAACATTCGAAATCCAAGAAGATCAATTAGCGTTTGAAGCAGAACCTTTACATTACCATTCAAAAATGGGCAAAGTGGTAGGCAAACATCAGGGAGCTCATTACTTCACGATTGGTCAACGCAAAGGACTGAACGTGGGTGGAACCAAAGAAGGTTTGTTTATCATTGCCACCGATGTGGCGGAAAATGTTATTTATACCGGTCAAGGTGCTTCGCATCCGGGACTTTTCAGAAAAGCGTTGAAAGTTTTACCACATGAAATCCATTGGATTCGTGAAGATTTGCAATTGGAAAATGGTCAAACCATTGAAGTAATGGCACGAATACGTTACCGACAACCACTACAAAAAGCAACCCTACATCAAACCGAAAGTGGATTGTATGTAACATTTAATGAACCCCAATCTGCCATTACACAAGGACAATTTGTTTCGTGGCACTTGGGAGAAGAGTTGGTAGGTTCCGGAGTAATTTCGTAACTTGCTTTCAAAAAATAAATACTATGAAAAAAATGCTTGTTTTTTTCTTACTGTTTTTAACTTCAGTTGGGTTTTCTCAAGAAGATGCTTGGGTCTATTTTGCCGATAAACCAACGGCTGCTTATTTTCTTGCCAATCCACTACAAATGCTTTCCCAAAGATCTTTAGATCGAAGAACTGCACAATTCATTTCATTAGATACTGTAGATGTGTCGATTCATCAACCATACATTACCCAAGTAGCCGGTAATACAGGAATTACAGTTTTGGCAAAATCCAAGTGGCTGAATGCAGTGCATGTTCGCGGGACACAAGCTAATATTCAAGCTTTGGACACTATTTCTTTCGTCAGCCATATACATTTTGCAAATACGAGTTTGAATAATAACACGTCCGGTAGAATGCAACAAAATCATGCGGAAACAAAAAATTTAGATACGCAGGTCGTTTTTCAATACGGTAATTCAGCCAATCAGGTCAATATGATGAACGGACATTTATTGCATCAGAATAGTTATACCGGAACGGGTAAAATAATTGCAGTAATGGATAACGGTTTTGTGGGAGTGAATACAACAAGCCCTTTCCAACGTTTGTTTACCAATAATTTGATTTTAGGTGGTTATAATTTTGTAACCCAGTCGGATGCAGTTTATACAGGCGGTTCGCATGGCACTTTGGTATTGTCAACCATGGGAGGTTATGTTGAAAACCAATTAGTTGGAAGTGCTCCCGATGCGAAGTATTATTTGTTTGTTACCGAATCCAATACGTATGAAAATCCGTTGGAAGAATCCCTTTGGGTGGAAGCGGCAGAATTAGCCGATAGTTTGGGTGTAGATGTTGTCAACACCTCGTTGGGTTATTCCGCATTTGATAATCCCGCGTATAATTATTCGTATGCCGACATGGATGGCACAACCACATTTATTGCCAAAGGAGCAGCAATTGCATTTTCAAGAGGAATGATTTGTGTGACTTCTGCGGGGAATTCCGGCAATTCTTCCTGGCAGTACATTACCTCACCCGGCGATGCTTTGAATACATTAACGGTGGGAGCGGTCAATGCTTCGGGTGTTTATGCAAGTTTTAGTTCCATCGGTCCATCGGCAGATAACCGTATCAAACCGGATGTGGTGGCACAGGGTGTTGGAGCAACCGTTGCCACAGCCACAGGAACGATTGGTTTGGCAAACGGCACGTCTTTTTCGAGTCCGATTACTGCGGGATTGGTTACTTGCTTGTGGCAAAGTCTACCTACTTTAACCAATGCACAAATTTTGCAATTAGTTAGAGAATCGGCTTTTATATATGCAAGCCCAACAGCACAATTAGGGTACGGAATTCCGAATTTTTATTCTGCATTTCAAGCGGGACAGTTGTTGTCGAATGACAGTGTTACTCCTCCCGTTTTTTCAGTGTATCCCAATCCGTTTGAAGATCAAATAATTATTCAATGGCCTGAATTAGATGTATTTGGACAACTACAAATTTACAACGTTACCGGACAGTTAGTTTTGCACAAGGAAATCCAATCCAATCAAACTATTTCGGTATCTCATTTAAAGGCAGGCATGTACTTTTATTCACTACAATCGGAAGGACTATTGAAATCAGGCAAAATAATTAAGAAATAATCAACCAACCCAAAATACAGTTTGTAGTTTTTTTGCGTCTTTGCTCCCGAAATTTCGGGATTGCAATAATCCAACAAGAGTACGTAAGATTTAAATTAGTTATCTTCAATTGTTTTGGTGACTGCCTAAAATAAAACTTTTTTAACTAAATTTGCTTAATGAGCATAGTTGACCTAAATATAGAAGACTTGAAAAAGCTTTGTGCAATCTACAATGTGGAAAAAATGTATTTATTTGGTTCTGCACTAAATTCTAATTTCAATAAAGAAAGTGACATTGATCTCCTTGTAAAATTTAAGTCCATTGAGTTGTCTAAGTATTTTGATAACTATATGGATTTCAAAGAAAATTTAGAAAAACTATTTGGTCGCGATGTTGACTTAGTGGAAGAACAAACCCTAAAAAATCCTATTTTAATCAAGGCAATAAACAAATCTAAAGAGCTTATCTATGGATGAAAGAATTCTTAAATGGCTTTACGATATTAAATTGGCTATTGAAGAAATTGATAGTTTTTTCATAGAAGAACAAAAAGATTTTTTTATCTACAGAAATAACTTAATGCTCAAAAGAGC
>NZ_JBILTE010000211.1:0-4262 GCF_044371705.1 Flavobacterium sp.
TCCATTCTAAGGTGTTTTTAATTACCTTGACGAAATTTAAAACCAATACCCAAAATACAAATAGAAAATCCATTCTCGATTCGCTTGTGTAGATTTGGCCGCTAAAACCTGTAACGGCCCAATCGGAGATTTATAGGCGTAACCACCGCCAAATCCGTCAATGTATTGAAATTCTCTCCATTCATCAGAATTTACCGCCGGTAAAGTAACAAACGTGCCGATATTGCCAATGGCTTTCAAATGTTGATTGGGCAAAAACTCCCAGTGTACTTCTGCAGAAACACTGCCCAATCCGTCGCCAATAAGTTCCATGCGATTATAGCCGTAAAAAGGTTGCATATTCAAAGGATAATCCAATCCCCAACTTCCTGCGAAGGTTTTGTTTGGGAAAAGGTCTTCATCGGTTAATAGTCCTCCCGAATAAAGCGAATATTGAATGCCTAATTTTTTTGCAGGCTTAAACCCTTGCGTAAATCGAAATTGGTAATACAAATACGGATTTTCACCATCTAAATTATTCATATCCCATGTACTGCTGATTTCACCATCAATACTCATTCCTTTCGATGCAAAATGATGGATTCGAAAGGTACTCCATTTATAAAATACAAAAGCATTCATCAAACTGAAGTTTCTAGCGGACTCATTAATCAGATCAAATAAATCTCCGTCTACCTTTGTATCTTGATAGGATATTCCGACTCCTACTTTTGAGTTTCGGTTGAGATTGCTTAAACCGTATATCTTTGCTAGCAATGTTTTGAATTTGTATTCGGATACCGAAATTTGTTCGTCGTAAAAGGGTTGTACATAATTAAAATAGGTCAAGTCTACAGCAGGTCGAAATTCACGACCAATCGACCGTTTGTATTTCAAACTGATAGATGGACTTTCAGAAATAATTACATCTGCAGTAAGTTTATAACCCGGATAAAATAAATTTCGGTAGGTATAGTTCAGCAGTAAAGCTGCTTTAAAATCTGAAGTATAATTCAAACTTAAATTAAGCGATTGGTCATTCTTTTTTGGTGTTAACTTAAATATATATTCTTTTCCATTATTCAAACTGTCTTTTTTAATGCGATAGGAAATAGCTTCAAAATCGCCGGTTCCATATAAATAAGTTGCTAGTTCCATATAATTCTTTGGATCTACTTCACCGCTAAAAAAGTCATTTAGTTTCTTTTCATCTTTGCTATCAATTCTTCCTTTGGGAGTCTCAATAGTAAGTTTTGTGAATTTTCGTGTTCCTACGGGAAGCGGATTTTTGAATGTACGTTGTTCAATCCGCAACGAATCTGCCAAAAACCGTAATCGGTCCAATTGCTTTCTGGCAGTATGTTCACCAATTTTTACAATGGTGTCAGCCATGGCAAAATCCGCCGATGAAATATCACCAAGTTCCGGCACAATCAACACGTTACATAGTTTACGATTGGTTTCGTTGTAGCGGGTATTTACATAGCTACCCGATTGCATCAAAACATCAAGCATGTTTAGATCGGCATCCGGATTGTTTTCAATCTGAGGAAAATCAACACCTATAATAAAATCAACATCATAATTTTGCTTCATGCGTTCCACCGGAAAATTGTTCACCCAACCGCCATCAATCAAAACTTTGTCACCAATGCGAATAGGTGTAAAAAAACTGGGAATCGACATACTGGCTCGCATGGCATCAGGTAAAAAACCGGAGTTAATCATCACTTCTTCGCCGGTATAATAATCGGCTGCAATACAATAAAACTTTCTGGGAAGCTTATTAAAATCATGCACATCATGGAAGTCTTCTGATAAATTGCACAACAAGTGGTATACCTTCGAACCATTGCTAAAACCACTTGGTAGTGTAATTCCTTTTTTGGTGATAGGTAATTTAAGTAAATACCGCGTATACATTTCCCAATTTTGTATAGGCTCGGTTTTTGGGTTGGGTTGCTGACTCAAAATATCCGTCCAATCAATGTTTGCTACTTGTTCTTCCATGGTTTTTGCATCGTATCCCATCGCATATAATCCGCCAATAATTGAACCCATACTTGTGCCTCCAACAACCTCGACATCAAAGCCTGCTTCTTCCAAAACTTTGATGACTCCTATGTGTGCCAAGCCTTTGGCCCCTCCGCCGGCAAGCACCAAACCCACTTTTGGTTTTTGTACTTGTGCAAAACCTAACACATTTAGAGATAATACCAAGGCAACAATAAAATATGTTTTCATGGAATAAAGTTCGTATTTGTGAATGAAATCACAGTAAAATTAACAAAAAATACCAGAAGAGCGGACACCATTACATAAAAAATCATTCTAATAATGGTGCTTGTATTAAAAGACTATGTAAGACTACAATTTATTTAAAACGAAATATAAAATGTAAATTTTTTGTAAATTTAGCACGTATAAAATACAACTCTTATGATTCGCAAGATCCTTTTTCTAACAAGTAGCTTACTACTTATTTCATCCCTTTCCTGTCAACAAAAAAACATGCAAGCACAGACGCAAACCAATGATTCAACTGCAACAAAAAAAGTAGTTGTTTATCAAGTATTTACTCGTTTATTCGGCAATCAAAACACAACCAATAAGCCTTGGGGAACTATTGAGGAGAACGGTGTCGGGAAGTTCAATGACTTTACTGACAAAGCTCTCCAGGAAATCAAAGATTTGGGGGTGACACACATTTGGTACACCGGTGTTCCACATCATGCTTTGGTAAACGATTATACTAGATATGGCATTTCAAATGATGATCCGGACGTGGTAAAAGGCCGTGCCGGTTCTCCCTATGCGGTGAAAGATTATTACAATGTGAATCCGGATTTAGCAGTTAATCCTGCGAAACGATTGGAGGAATTTGAAGCTTTGATTGCACGCACACACAAAAATGGGTTAAAAGTACTAATAGACATTGTTCCCAATCACATTGCCCGCAAATATGAAGGAAAAACCAATCCAAAAGGAGTAAAAGATTTTGGAGCCAATGATGATAAAACAGTTGAATACAAAAGGAATAATAATTTCTATTATATCCCTAATTCTAAATTCGAAGTGCCAACCGATGCCAATTATCAACCACTTGGAGGGGAAAAGCATCCACTAGCCGATGGAAAATTTGAAGAAGTTCCCGCAAAATGGACAGGTAACGGCTCTCGTTTAGCTAAACCGGACAGTAACGATTGGTATGAAACCGTGAAAATTAATTATGGAATTAAACCGGATGGCTCCAAAGATTTTCCGCTATTGCCTGATGGTTTTGATCAAAAGGATTTCAAAGCTCACGCTGCTTTTTGGAAAGGGAAAGACGTACCGGATTCTTGGAATAAATTCCGAGATATTGCTTTGTATTGGATTGAAAAAGGAGTGGATGGATTCCGTTTTGACATGGCCGAAATGGTGCCCGTGGAATTTTGGAGTTATATGAACTCAGCCATTAAAATGAAGAATCCGAACGCTTTTTTACTGGCAGAAGTTTACAATCCAAATGAGTATAGAAATTATATCCGCCTAGGTAAAATGGATTATCTGTATGACAAAGTGCAAATGTACGATACTTTGAAAAACATCGTGCAAGGCAGAGGTTTGCCCAAACATATTACAGGTATTCGCGAAGACTTGAAAGACATTGAACACCATATGTTACACTTTTTAGACAATCACGATGAGCAGCGTTTGGCGAGTCCACAATTTGCAGGTGACCCGAAAAAGGGGAAACCTTTAATGGTGGTTTCGGCCACTATCAGTTCGTCACCCACCATGATTTACTTTGGTCAGGAAGTTGGTGAACCGGGAGCTATTGATGCCGGATTTGGGAAAAATTCGCGTACTTCCATTTTTGATTATGTAGGAGTGCCCCACCACCAACGATGGATGAACGGCGGTAAATTTGATGGAGGTCAATTGTCATCGGATGAAAAAGATTTACGAGATTTCTACAAACGCTTATTGAATTTTACCACTAAAAGTGGTGCATTGATGGGAGATTTTCTGTCCATTCATGAAGCCAACTTGGAAGCGGGCTTGGGTTACGACTTCGGATTATATTCCTACGTACGTTGGAATGATACCGAAAAACTAGTTATAGTAACCAATTTTAATCAAAATACACCGGTTACTTGTGATGTAATTATTCCGGCGGATGTTATCAAACAAATGAACATTAAAGACGGAAGTTATATGCTGAAAGACCAATTGTATGGAAAAAATACCAACAAATTGCAAGTGGTGAATGGAGTAGGGAAGTTCGCTATAAAAATAGC
>NZ_JBILTE010000212.1:0-4242 GCF_044371705.1 Flavobacterium sp.
CCCTCCACTGTTGCTTCCACTACATCACCATCCCACATCCATTCTTGGGGATTTCGTCCGGCACCAACACCCGAAGGCGTTCCGGTAGCAATGATGTCGCCCGGTTCAAGAGTGAAAACTGTACTTAAATCTTCGATCAAATCATTGATGTTAAATAGTAAAAACTTCGTGTTTGAATTTTGTTTTTCAATGCCGTTTAACTTTAAGGATAAATTTAAGTTATGCGGATTTGGAATTTCGTCTTTGGTCACCAAATACGGACCCATCGGTGCAAAGGTGTCTTGACCTTTGGAAACAATCCATTGGCCTTCTCTACGGCAATCACGTGCAGAGATGTCGTTGATAACCGTATAGCCAAACACGTAATCCAACGCATCTTTTTTAGGCACATATTTCCCTTTTTTACCAATAACTACTGCCAATTCCACTTCCCAATCTAATTGTTGGGTTAGTTTTGGGTTCATTAGAATATTGGTATTTGTCCCCGTAACCGTTGTGGGCGGTTTAGAAAAGATGATTGGTTTTTGGGGTAGTTTGCCTGTGGTGTCTAACGTTCGGGCACTTTCAGCTACATGTTCGGTGTAATTTAATCCGATACCGATGATGTTTTTACGTGGCCGTTGAATTGGAGCAAGAATATCCACTTCTTCAAATGTATAACCAATTTGTTCAAAATCTATTTCTCTTGTTTCATTTATCATTTCAGTGATTTCTTCAATGACTTCAAAACCCATGTCAATTAAATCCAACATATCTATCGGTAGTGGGAAGTTGGATATTTCTCCAAAGTCTTCCATGTCAATAATCAGGTTATTGTGGACAAAACCTAATCTGGGTGCAGTATCGCTTGTTTGGTAGGTGAGTAGTTTCATTTTTTAAGGTACAAAGGTTCTGAGGTGCAAAGGTACTGAGGTTTTATTGCTTTTAGTTGCTATTACTGATGACCATTGTTTTCAGTCAATTCTTTTTCCTGATACAAGCCCAAAGTTTCTATAACTGGTAAGTCATTAAATGAGAATAAACAAGCATCTTCTGAATCGGAGGCATTGTGATGTTCGTGCCAAGCCCAAGATGGAACACAGAAAATATCGCGTTCTTTCCAATCAAATCGTTGTCCGTTGATGATGGAATACCCTTTTCCTTTGGCACATTGGTGCACAAACGAACCGGTATGCTTGTGAGCTTTTCCATGAAATCCGGCAGGCAATAATTGCATTGAAGCTCCCATGGTTTGCATGACATGACCACCCGTTAACGGATTGGAATATTTCATGAAAAGTCCGTCAAACGAATTGACTTCATTTACTTTTTGAGCTTCCAACAAAGCGGGATAAACTTTTGACCAAGAGTATTTAAAAAGTGGCGAATACGGTTTGTCCCAAGCTTTATCGGCTGGAATGAGTCCGGCACATCCATACGTTATCGGTGAATAATTTACCGGCGCAACCAATTCCTGTTTGCCATCATAAACCGCATAATCATTTGCTTCTAAAGCATTGACTAACGGAATATCGAGTCCGTCTTGCCAAATGCAGGTTTTTCCGCCGTCTTCCACACCGTGTTCATGCCACGTGGAATTGGGAGTAATCACAAAATCGTTGACTTCCAACATGATTTTATTGCCATCTACCACAGTATAACCTTTTTCACCTTCCATAATGAAACGTAGGGCAGAGGCACGATGGCGGTGAGCAGAGGTAAATTCACCCGGACGGGTGACTTGTATTCCGGTGTATAACCAACCTACTGCAGCGGCAACGTCTTTTCGTTTATCGTTTACCAAATACACCACGCGGCGTCCGGCTTGTTCCGGAGTTACTAGTTCGGAAGATTTAAGCACTAATTCCCGTAAATCGTCATATTTCCATAACATCGGAACAGAATTGGCTCGTGGTTCCCATGGTTCGATATCGTTGGCAACCGTCCATAAAGCACCGGCACCAAGGTTTTCTAATTCTTTATAATAGGCTTCGAGTTCGGGAGTATCTTGTACTCGGGCTCTTCCTATGACGTCGTCTGAATGTTTTGCGTCCATATTTTTGTTTTTTTTCAACGGGTTAACCCGGTTATATCAACGGGTTAAAACCCGTTGTAAGTTATTTGTTAAACTCCTCATGATTATCAATAAACGTGATCTTTCTCGTGGGAGCGGTATTTACTCGTAAATCAAAGATATCAAATCGGTTGTAATGTCCCAAAATATCGTGCATCTGTTTGGGTTGAATGCATTTTTCCAAATCAATATCGGCATATACAATTCCTTCATCATCTATTAATGGTTCGCCCACAACCGCACCATTGGGACCGATAATTCCGGAGAAAGCGGAACTTTTTCGAGTCAGTAGTTCTTCGATATTTGGAACATCCGGTTTTAAAACATCCATAATTTCCTTTGAAATGGTGGAACAGGAAACAACGGTAAATAATTTTCCTTCAAACGAATGAGCAGCGGCACGTATTTTAATCGCTTCCGCCATGTTGTAATCGGGTGGAGCCACGGGAAGTGAAATATAATTGGCAATGTGAATCAATTCGCCTTGTGATAATAACGTAAATCGAGCTAAAGTATTGGTGTTTTCGCCGCAAGCTAAGGTTCCGATTGGGCCGATTTCGGTTTTGTATACTTTTAAAGATGAACCATCTCCACTAGACCATGTTAGTTTTTCTGCCCAAGTGGGGACTAACTTTCGGTGTTTTCCTATCAATGTGCCGTGGTTGTCGATGATGAGATTGGTGTTGTAAATTTCGCCGTAACTATCGCCACGTTCGTTAATTCCGATAACAATGTGCATGTTGAAATCTTTGGCCGCTTGAAACAAAGGCTTCATTGAATCATCTGTTACAGCGACTGAATTTTTATACAATTGTTCGTACCATTTGCTGCCTTGCACCGGTGTCATGATCCAGTTCCAATACGGATATCCGGCCACAAAGACTTCCGGGAAAGCAATTAATTGAGCTCCGTTGTTGCTGGCTTCTTTGATGAAAGAAATGGCTTTTTCAATCGTTTTTTCTACGTTTAAATAAACGGGTGAGGTTTGAACTGCGGCGGCTTTGAATTTGTGGAATTGAATCATAATCGTTAATTGTTTTTTTGAACACAGATTTAAGAAATTTAAAAAATTTGAATAATTATATTTTTCTGATTTCTCCAATTTTTACAATCAGTGTTCCCTCATTATTTTTTGAACACAGATCAAAGAAATTTTAAAAATTTGAATAATAATATTTTTCTGGTTTCTCCAATTTTTACAATCAGTGTTCCCTCATTATTTTTTGAACACAGATTAAAGAAATTTAAATAATTTTAAAAATTTATTTTTTTTATTTCTCTAATTTTTCAAATCAATGTTCCCTCATTATTTTTTGAACACAGATTAAAGAAATTTAAATAATTTTAAAAATTTACTTTTTTTATTTCTCCAATTTTTAAAATCCGTGTTCTCATTTTATATTTTGAAATTCGAAATTTTCTCCTTCATTTCCTCCGAAAAACCTTCCGCTTTGATTTTCTCTCGGTCTTCGGCGATTTTTACGTTGACAAGGGTGACTTCGCCTTCTAAAACGGTTTGTTCTTTTTCATTGACGAATTGAAATCCGCATAAAACAGAGGAGTTCCTGAGCTCAATTACCCATAATTTTTTGGTTAAAACTTCGCCTAAACGAGCAGGATTTTTAAACTGTATCTTCAAATCTACCGTTGGAATACCATTCGTTTCATGCATTTTTGAAAAAGGGCGGTCGAGTGCTTCTTCAAACCAATCTTCGACTAAATCATTTAGCATTTCCAGAAAACGCGGATAGAACACGATTCCTGCGTAGTCGATGTGTTTGAATTTTATTTTTTCTTGTTTGGTGAATTTACTACTCATTTTTAGCTCTTTTTTCTTTAATTTTTTTAAATCTTTCTTCACGGTTTTTTTCCTCTTCTTCCCATTTTCTTTTTAATTCTTTCATTTCCTGCTCAGTATCAGAAAAATAAGTAATTCCAAATTCTTTAAACAGATCTTCTTGTCTTAATGCACAATCAGAAAGAAATTTTAAGTTTGGTGAAGAAATATAGCCATTACAATCAAAGCATAATTCTATAAAGCCAAAAATATTGTCATTTTTATCATAAAATATAATGGCATGTCGTGGCAAATAACAGTCAGAAATTATATAAACGGCTTCGCATGATGATAGTCCTTTTTTTAATTTTTTAATCTGTGAATCATCTAAAATTATTCTATTTCTTAAATA
>NZ_JBILTE010000055.1:0-14527 GCF_044371705.1 Flavobacterium sp.
AATATTTACCATTTTGTTTATTAAAAATATGTTAAAGTTAAACATTATTTACTTATCAAAATATTTTACAACTTATTTATATTCAATATTTTATAAGAAATATAAGCAACTACAACGATGTAGTTTTTTAAAAACGTTCATTCTTTTGTGTTTTATATTAAACAATTTTATTTACATTTGTCTAAACAATTAAAAAAAATAAATGCTATGAAAAAATTTCAAAAATTTGCTATGATTGCATTACTTGCAATTGGAACTATCGCTTGTGACAGCGATGATGATGCTGCTCCGGCACAACAAACAATCACGGAAATTGCTGTTGCAAATCCAGATTTTTCAACTTTGGTAACGGCGTTAACTCGCACGGATCTTGCGGACGTATTAGACGGTTCAGGCCAATACACGGTATTTGCTCCTACTAATGCAGCGTTTACTACTTTCTTCGCCTCTTTAGGTCCTAATGTGAACGTTAACAACGTAAATGTTGATGTGTTAGAGAATATCTTACTGAACCACGTAATCGCTTCAGAAATTAAAAGTAGTGCAATACCTGCATCTACTTATGTGTCAACGCTATCACCTTTTAACACGTCTACAGGTTCCCCAACAATCAGTATGTTTGTTCAAAAAGCAGGTTCGGTTGTAACATTAAATGGTGGTGTAGCTAATTCCGGTGCAGTTGTAACTACAGCTGATATTGATGCAAGCAACGGTGTTATTCATGTTGTTAATGCAGTTATCGCGATACCAACAATTAAAAACCACGCCATTGCTAATCCAGCTTTCAGTACTGTAACAGGACTTTTATCTACACAAGGATTAGTACCTACGTTAGACGGAACTGTAGGAGCTCCTTTCACCGTGTTCGCCCCAGTAAACAGTGCCTTTACTACAGCAGTTTTAGGAATTTATAATGGTTTGAGCTCTACAAATAAAACAAACTTGTTAAAATACCATGTTGTGGGTGGTATCAACGTTCGTTCAAATGCAATTCCATCAGGAAATATTCCAACACTTTTCACACCTCAAACATTTAGTATTACCGGTACTTCTATTAACGATGCTGGTTCAACTGTTAACAAGAATATCACTGTTACAGACGTACAATGTTCCAATGGAATAGTACACGCTATTGATGGAGTTTTATTGCCGTCTTTTCCATAATATCAAAATTTGCTATGAAGTTGAAAGCCTCGCATTTTGCGGGGCTTTTCTAATTATGATAACTTTATATAAATCAAAACTACTAGCACCTGTTTTCTCGCCAAGTCTCAGAACGCGAAGGATGCAACGTTTTTTTGAACACAGATTATAAAAATTTTAGTAATTATTATAATGTATTTGGATTGATTTAATTCAGTAAAAATGAACCGCGGATGTAATGGATTAGCTTCGCTAAAAGCGAATTAGGGCGGATTAAGATGGGTTACGATTTTTAACCGCAGAAAGTCTCAAAGTTAACAGCCCGCTATGCGACACAGAATCTATGTGAAAAAAAAACAGTAGTAACTATTCAGATTAAATATTTTATTAAAAAATATCCTTTACCATGTTATTTAATCAACAAACATTAACGTTTGTATTTGATTTTCAAACACAAAAAAGCCCCGCAAATGCGAAACTTTCTAGCGAAAAATAAATTTCCTTATTTCTTTTTATTCAAGCTTTTTTGTTTCTCAGCTTCCTCCATCATCTCCTGCATTTTGCGTTGGAAACGATTCATGGTTTTAGGTTTCGTTTTATTTTCTTGAATTTTAGCGTGTATTTTCTCGTCGTTAATAATGTAGTTTTTAATGACCAACATAATTCCGATGGTAATCGTATTGGATACAAAATAATACAAACTCAAACCGGAGGCAAAGTTATTAAAGAAAAATAACATCATTAATGGTGAGAGATAAATCATAATCTTCATAATCTTACCCATATCCGGCATACCATCCTGTGGTGGCGTGCTCATCATTTGATCGCCGGTGGTCATTTTCATATAGAAGAAAATAGCAATCGAAGCTAAAATTGGAAATAAACTCACATGACTTCCATAAAAAGGAATATAGAACGGTAAATTTAATACCGAGTCAAATGAAGATAAATCATCGGCCCATAAGAAACTTTTCTGTCTTAAATCAATAGCCGATGGAAAGAAACTAAACAACGCATAAAACACTGGAATTTGCATCAAAGCCGGCAAACAACCTGCCATGGGGTTTACTCCTGCTTTGTTGTACAACTTCATGGTTTCCTGTTGTTTCTTCATCGGGTCTTTGGCATACTTCACATTCAATTCATTCACTTCGGGACGAATCACTTTCATCTTTGCTTGAGACAAATACGATTTATACGTAACCGGCGACATCACAATACGCACCAAAATAGTCAAAACAATGATGGCAATTCCGAAGGGGAAAAACCGAATCAAGAAATCAAACGTTGGAATAAAAATATATTTATTAATCCAACCAAAAATTCCCCATCCCAAAGGAACAATTTCGTCTAAATTACGGTCGTATTCGTCTAAAATATGATAGTCGCTGGGACCGTAATACCAATTCATATTGTAGTTTACTTCGCCATTTTTGAATGCTAAGGGAACCGATGCTTTAAATTGTTTGGTGAAAATGGTATCTTTTTCTTCATCTTTCACCAAGTTTTCAGAAACCACTACTGCCTTTTCAAAAGGAGTGTCAGTCAATAAAACGGCACTGAAAAAATGTTGTTTATAGGCAATATAACTTACATCTACAGGCTCGTCGGATGTAGATTCTCCTTGACCCAAATAATCGTCTTTGCCTCCCTCGTATTCAAAAACTAACTCGGTATATCGATTTTCATAGGACACACTTTTCTCGTTGCGATAAGATTTTAAGTTCCAGTCTAAATTCAATGGATTGGACGTATTTAAAACGGTATTCAACCCATTCGAGCGAATAGCAAAATCAAGCATGTACTCGTTTGGTTTCAAAACATAACGGTATTCTAAAAATTGCGTTGGACTCGCTTTTAATCGCAAAGTCAACACCTGATTTGCTCCTTCTTTTGTTACAACGGGCTCAAAATATAAATCTCTTGTATTCAAAGAGCGATTATCGTTCGTTTTTAATTGAATATTAAAATCGGCATTCCCTTCTTTGATGATTTGAACCTTTTGACCACTTCCTTTTTTGAATTGCTCAAACGCTTTCATTTCAGCTTCAACAATGTAACCTCCTTTATTGGCGATTTTTAACCGGACCAATTCATTTTCGAGTGTTGTAAACGATTCTTTGGCTGATGGCAAAGCTGCCGAATAAGCAAATGCACCTAACGTACTTTTTAATTGAGCTACTTGAATTGAATCGGAAACAACTACTTTTGACGTATCTGCTGCCACAACTTTTAGTTTTTCAACTTTTGGTTGTGCCTGCTTTTGCACTTGTTCTTGTTTGGCTTTTTCTAATTGCTCTTTTGCTTGATTTTGCTGACTGTTATACATGACCCAAACCAAAATCAAAAAGATTAGGCCGAAGCCGATAATGGAGTTAAGGTCTAATTTTTTTTCTTCCATGAATGAAATTTCTAGAGGTTGTGCGGATTCGAAAATCGAATCAACTATTTTTTATTTTTAACTGCTGCGGCAACAAAATTCACAAATAACGGATGTGGATTGGCTACGGTACTTTTATATTCCGGATGGTATTGGACTCCGATAAAAAACGGATGGTTTTCTATTTCTACAATTTCTACCAAACCGGTATCCGGATTGATACCTGATGCTTTCAACCCTGCATTTTCCAATTCGGAAAGATACGCACTATTGAATTCATAACGGTGACGGTGACGCTCTAAAATTTCGGTTTTACCATAGATTTTATGAGCCAAAGAACCTTCCTTAATCGAACATTTCCAAGCTCCTAAACGCATAGTACCTCCTTTATGGGTAACATCTTTTTGTTCTTCCATTAAGTTAATAACCGGATGTGGCGTTTCCTGATTCATTTCGGTTGAATTGGCCTCGGCATAACCTAAAACATTTCGTGAATATTCGATAACAGCCATTTGCATCCCTAAACAGATTCCGAAAAACGGAATTTTCCGTTCACGAGCGTAGCGTACCGTTTCAATTTTTCCTTCGATTCCTCGTTCGCCAAAACCGGGTGCAACTACAATACCGTCTAATCCCCTTAATTTTTCAGCAACAGATGCTGCATCAACATATTCTGAATGCACACTGATGACATTCACTTTTGTTTCATTGGCGGCTCCTGCATGGATAAACGCTTCTAAAATCGACTTATACGAATCTTGTAATTCAACATATTTTCCAACCAAACCAATGTTAACGGTGTGCTTCGGGTTTTTCAACTTTCGTAAAAACTCATTCCAATTGTCTAAATTGGGGGTTGCTTTTTCAGGTAAATCCAGTTTCTTTAAGGCTACTTTATCCAAACCTTCTTCCAACATCAAATTAGGAACGTCATAGATGGTTTTAGCATCAATTGATTGGATGACCGCTTCGCGTTTTACGTTACAAAACAACGCTAATTTGTGTCGCAATTCTTCCGATAATTCATGTTCGGTTCTGCAAACCAAAATATCTGCTTTGATTCCGCTTTCCATCAAGGTCTTCACAGAATGTTGCGTAGGTTTCGTTTTTAATTCACCGGCTGCAGCCAAATAAGGAACTAATGTCAAATGAATAACAATGGCATTATTCTCACCTAAATCCCAAACCAATTGACGCACCGATTCAATGTAGGGAAGCGATTCAATATCACCCACGGTACCGCCAATTTCTGTAATCACAATATCAAAATCACCTGTTTTACCAAGTAATTGCATGCGTTCTTTAATTTCGTTGGTTATATGAGGTACCACCTGAACGGTTTTACCTAAAAATTCGCCTCTACGCTCTTTTTCAATCACAGAAAGATAAACTCTTCCTGTGGTCACGTTGTTTGCTTGTGAAGTGGGAACATTTAAAAAACGCTCGTAATGACCTAAGTCTAAGTCTGTTTCTGCACCGTCATCCGTTACATAACATTCGCCGTGCTCGTACGGATTAAGAGTCCCGGGATCTACATTAATATAAGGATCAAATTTTTGAATGGTCGTACGGTAGCCTCTGGCTTGTAACAATTTTGCTAAGGAAGCTGCTATAATCCCTTTTCCTAAGGAAGAAGTCACACCTCCGGTAACAAAAATATACTTAGTCTGATTCATGGTAGTTGGTTGTGTAATATCGTTTTTTTAAACGGGGCAAAAATACGATTTTATTAGATAATTATGGAAATTGAAATTGAGATAATTTCAATAAATTTCAAAAGGAGGTTCCAGCTAAGAATTTTACTAGCTATGGTTTTGGAAATTTCTTCCGTATCGTTCGCACCAAATCTTCCAAACCGTTGAGTTGCAATTCGTAAACCAATTGCAATTGCTGACCCAAAACACCATTCGGGAAACCCTTGTTCTTATACCAAACCAGATAAAACTCGGGCAAATCAATCAAATAGCGGTCTTTGTATTTGCCGTACGGCATTTTGGTATGTGCTAGTTTAATTAAGACTTGTTGATCGGGATTCATATATTGACAATTGATGAATACCTTTTCATCAGAAATTAAAATCTAGTACTACTTCCAATTAAAAGTGATCTCTTTTTCAATGTCCGGATGCAAACTCAATAAAACGGGACACGTCATGGCGGCTCTTTCTAAAATAATCTTTGCTTTTTCATCCACAGCAACACTCATGTTGAAAACTGCAATTATTTTAGCAATCTTTCTTGGTTCTGCCTGCATAATTTTAGTTACCTCAACTGTCGAATCGGTCAAATCAACATTTAAATCTCTTGATTTAATTCCCATAATGGAAACCATACAAGTAGCGAGTGAATTGGCAACCAAATCGGTTGGAGAAAAAGCTTCGCCCTTTCCATGGTTGTCTTTAGGTGCGTCTGATAAAATTTCTGTTCCCGATTGAACATGAACAGAAGTGGTGCGTAAATCGCCTATGTAGATTACTTTTGAAGTCATTAGTTTAATTCTAAAACGGTATAATCTTCTTGATACTGCATGATATAAACACCTGTATTTTCATAGCCGGCAGGGGTTCGCTGCACGTAGTCAAATTTGTTTTCTAAATATTGTGTACCTTGATTAGTTGCCGATTGTTCAAAACCTTCCGGTTGCAGAACCCTTAGAATTGCATCAAATGTTACATCAAAACCTCTAATGGCATATTGATTGGGAAACACATTGTTTATTTTTTTATAGGCATTCGCAAATTGCAACGATTGCGGTGTGTCTTGGTATTTGGTTAAAGAAGCAAAAATAATTTTCTGCTTAACCAATCGTTCAAAGACCTCATCGGTTTCAAAAGTTGAATTTAAATCCAGTATCACCAATTCTGCATTGAATCCTTTGGCCTTTGCCTCGTTACACAAGGCGATCGATTGAAGAATCATTGACGTACTACCCGTATCTAAAACCAAATAATTGACAACATTCGCCTTCAATTTTGGTTGGATACTATCATATTTCACTCTGCCTTTGTCATCAAATGGGGCAATAAAAACTTCAGAAAAATTAGCTTGTAAATAGCTTCGTGTTGCATTTCGTTTGGCATCAATCAAAGCTACAATGTTTCCATTTGTTTTCTTCAAATGATGCATCATTCCCTCTCGCAATTGATTAGCAGAGGGCATTGAAACATATAAATTAGGAAATGATTTTGTGGTTTCTCGCAGCGGAGAAATAACCGGAATATTTTCCTCCTTCAACAATTCGGCTACTTTTTCAACATACTGCGGGTAAAATGGTCCAATGACCGCATCAACCTCGGAAAAATTTTTACTTTTAACTAAATTGGCTACATTTGATGAATTACGCGTTTCCTGCGAATCATAAATTTTAAAATTTACATGTAAACCTAGTTGCTTTGCAGAATCAATTGCCATCAAAGCACCCGTATAAAATTCTAAGGTAAGATTTAAAAAACTGTCCTTTTTTAGTCGAGCTTGAGTAGTTAAGGTAGTATCGGAAGCAATTTTTGAAATATTGAATGGCAATAACAATGCGATTTCCTTTTTTGAAGAAGCTACCGTTTCAATGATGCTTGTAATTTCTTTCTTTTCCGGTTTCAAGGCATTTGCAATAGGGATTTTCAGTTGCATTCCTTCGCGAACACCTTCTTTCAACTCAGGATTCAATTGTATTAATTTCTCTTGAGAAAGCTTAAAATTTTTAGATAAACCGAAAAGCGTTTCTTTAGGTTTTACTTCGTGTAAAAAATAGTCTTTGTCAACAACTTTTGGTTCGGGTGTCGTTTTTACTTCCTCTAAAATGGCAGTTGAGACTTGTATCTGTTGCAAAATTATAAGTTTATATCCTTCCGGCAAGCCTGAAATAATTTCCGGATTGAGTTTTTCAAGATTTTCAACAGTCGTATTATACTGTTTGGCAATTCCAAACTTGGTTTCTTTGGGTTGAACAATATGATAAACAGGTTTTACACCCGTAGTTGTTTCTGTTGGCTTTGCAACTACATCGCTTGTTGAAGGTATCATTAGAACTGTTCCAACCGACAACGCAGATTTATCAATGGTTGGATTCGCCTTTTCAAGTGATTCTACCGAAACATTATATTGTTTCGCTATACTGAAAAAAGTTTCTTTGGACTGAACTGTATGCGTTTTTTTCAACTCTTTAAAAGTTGCCTTACTCGGAATAATTAAAACACTGTTTTCCTGAATTCCGCTTTTAGCATCCGGATTTAACTGATAGATATCATAAGGGGTTACCTTGTACTTCTGAGCAATGTGGGTAATGGTTTCCCCTTTAGCAACCACGTGCTTTACATGCGATTGCGAACAACCTATGGTCATCCATAACAGAAAAATAACTAAAGAAATTTTACGCATCATAATTCTATTAAAACTCTAATTAACTGTGATCAAGAGTATTTGATCGACCTGTAATCCCCTTTTCAAAATCGCTTGATTCTGCTTTTGAATGGCTGCGATAGAAACTCCGTACTTTTTAGATAAACCGTAAAGTGTTTCCTTCGGTTGCACCACATGTTTTATAGTTTCGCCTGATTTGTACGACGGACTTTTAACAACTGCTCCACGAACCGGAATCGCAAGAACCTGACCTATTTGCAACGCAGACTGACTAAGCTGCGGATTTAGTTTTTTAAGCTCTTCAACTGTACAAACGTATTCTTTTGACAATCCGTATAATGTCTCGCCTGCTAGTACTTTGTGAAACCCGTCACTCTCAGTTAATTTTGAAGGTGTAAACTCCTTCGCTTCAGTGTTCGGTGCATCTAAAATCAATTCCGCTACTGTTGCTTCATTTAGTTTAACAACCGCCTGATCGTTAGATAAGGCGGTTGTTTTGGGCGAAGGAAAAGTTAAAACCATTCCTTGTTTGATACTATCTAATGCAAAGCGATTGTTTCTGTAAACTACTGACGGATCTACACCATATTGTTTTGAAATATTTAATATGGTTTCTCCGGAAACGACGGTATGACTAACCGCAGTGTACTCGATTATTTCCTTTTTATCTTGTGCCCAAAATAAAGGAGTTAGAAAAGAAAAGAGTAGTACGGATCCTGTTTTCATTGTTTATTCCCATTCAATGGTGGCGGGTGGCTTGGAGCTAATGTCATACACCACGCGGTTTACACCTTTTACTTTATTTATAATTTCATTCGAAATTTTCATTAAAAACTCGTAGGGTAAATGCACCCAATCGGCAGTCATCCCATCGGTTGATTCTACCGCTCTCAAGGCTACTACTTTTTCATACGTACGCTCATCGCCCATTACTCCTACACTATTTACGGGCAATAAAATCGCTCCGGCTTGCCATACGCGATCGTACAACCCATGCGTCTTTAAACCTTCAATAAAAATAGCGTCAACTTCCTGCAATATACGAACTTTTTCTTTGGTGATGGCACCTAAAATTCTGATGGATAATCCGGGTCCCGGAAACGGATGTCTTCCCAGTAACTCAGGGTCGATTCCTAAAGTGGCACCCACGCGTCGCACTTCATCTTTAAACAACATTCGTAACGGCTCCACTATTTTTAGTTTCATAAAGTCAGGCAAACCACCTACGTTATGGTGCGATTTGATAGTGGCTGACGGACCTTTCACCGAAATCGATTCAATCACATCCGGATAAATAGTTCCTTGTGCCAACCATTTTACATCTTCTATTTTGTGAGCTTCGTCGTCAAAAACTTCAATAAATACCCGTCCGATTGCTTTGCGTTTTAGTTCCGGATCTTCAATGCCTTCCAATTGGTCTAAAAAACGATCGCCGGCATCTACTCCTTTCACGTTCAATCCCATTCCTTTGTATTGATCCAATACATTTTGGAATTCGTTTTTGCGTAGCAGTCCATTATTTACGAAAATACAATACAAATTAGTACCGATGGCTTTGTTTAACAAAACTGCAGCAACGGTTGAGTCTACGCCTCCCGATAATCCTAAAACAACTTTGTCGTTTTGTAATTTTTCCTTTAGTTCACCTACGATATCTTCTACAAATGCATTGGGTGTGAAATTTTGAGGAACTTGGGCAATTTTTACCAAAAAGTTCTCTAAAATTTGTTTGCCATCTACTGTATGATACACTTCGGGGTGAAATTGAATAGCATACGTAGTTTCGCCTTCAATTCGGTACGCCGCATTTTCAACATCTTTGGTACTGGCCAAACGAACTCCATTTGTTGGCATTTTTTTTATAGTATCGCTATGACTCATCCAAACCTGACTATTTAAAGCTACTTCGTCCAGAAAATGTTCGTCGTCTTTCACATAACTCAGATTGGCTCTACCGTATTCTCTTATATTTGACGGGGCTACTTCGCCACCACTAAAATGGGCCAAATACTGAGCTCCGTAACAAACCGCCAACAAAGGTAATTTGCCACGAATTTGCGATAAATCAGGATGTGGAGCATCGTCGGCACGAACAGAAAACGGACTACCCGAAAGAATAACAGCTTTAAAACTTGATAAATCACTTGGAACGTGATTGTAAGGAAAGATTTCGCAGAATATATTTAACTCTCGAACTCTTCTCGCAATTAACTGAGTGTATTGCGAACCAAAATCTAATATAAGTACATTGTGTTGCATGGGCAAAAATAGTTATAATCTTGAGAATAAAAAAAAGGGAAATTAGAATTTTATCTTTTTAGATCTTCACATCCATTAAAGTCATAAATTGATTCTTAAAAACAAATCTGATCCGTTTGTAGATACTATTTATAAATAAAATAAAGGTGTCAAAAAATCTTTATTTTGTCATTCCGAAATAAATTCGGAATGACAAAATCCAAGAATTTAGGACACCCTCTTTTAGTTAATCATTCATAGAAATCAAAAACTCTTCGTTGTTTCGGGTTTTTTTGAAACGGTCGTTGATAAAATCCATGGCTTCCACAGGATTCATATCCGCAAGATATTTTCGCATAATCCACATGCGGTGTATTGTATTATCGTCTAGCAACAAGTCGTCTCTTCGAGTGCTTGAAGATGTTAAGTCAATTGCCGGGAAAATTCGTTTGTTAGATATTTTTCTGTCTAATTGTAGTTCCATGTTACCGGTTCCTTTAAATTCTTCAAAGATTACCTCGTCCATTTTTGAACCGGTTTCAGTCAATGCTGTGGCAATGATACTTAACGAACCTCCGTTTTCAATATTTCGGGCTGCTCCAAAGAATCGTTTGGGTTTTTGTAATGCATTGGCGTCCACACCTCCACTTAACACTTTACCTGAAGCAGGTTGTACGGTATTGTAAGCTCTCGCCAAACGTGTGATGGAATCTAATAAAATAACTACGTCGTGTCCGCATTCTACCAATCGCTTAGCCTTTTCCAACACTATGTTGGCCACTTTCACGTGTCTGTCGGCAGGTTCGTCAAAGGTGGAAGCAATTACTTCGCCTCGAACACTGCGTTGCATATCGGTTACCTCTTCCGGACGTTCGTCAATTAATAAGACAATCAAATACACTTCCGGATGATTGGAAGCGATGGTATTGGCAATATCTTTTAACAGCATGGTTTTACCCGTTTTGGGCTGTGCAACAATCATTCCGCGTTGTCCTTTTCCGATTGGAGAGAACAAATCGATAATTCGTGTAGATATAGATGCTTGTTTTTCTGCTAATTTGAATTTTTCCTGAGGGAAAATCGGCGTTAAATGCTCAAAAGAGATTCGATCACGAACCACTTGAGGATCATGTCCATTAATTTTTAGAACTTTAACCAAAGGGAAAAATTTCTCTCCTTCTTTTGGTGGTCGAACCACTCCTTTTACGGTATCGCCTGTTTTTAAACCAAACAATCTGATTTGTGAAGTCGACAAATAAATATCATCGGGCGAAGCTAAATAATTATAGTCAGACGAACGCAAAAATCCGTAACCATCCGGCATCATTTCTAATACGCCTTCGCTTTCAATAATGCCGTCGAATTCATAGTCGGCATCTCTAAAATTATTCTTCTTGCCTTTGAAGTTGGGATTTTGGTTGGGATTTTGGTTGCCGTTGCCATTAGGGTTCCCGTTGGAGTTTCCGTTGCCATTTTGCGACTTCTGAATAAATTTTGGGTTCTGAGGTCTGGCATTTGGGTCTTCAGTGTTGACCTCTTCTTTTTGAATTTCAGTAGCCATTTCCTCTTCTGAAATGGTATTATCTTGCTCTTGATTGTTGAAATCTTTCTTTTTAATGAAAACCTTTTTATCAAATCTCGGCTTTTCTACGGGCACTGTTTGCTCTTGACCAACTTCGGGAGCCGGTACTTCAGCGTTTTGGACAAATTCTTCCGCTGGTTCAGAAGCGAATAGTGTTTTTTGAGAATCCACACCTTGAGCAGGTTTGATTCGAATCCGTTTGGATTTTGCGTCTGCTACCTGTGGAGCAACAGTCGCAGTATTTTCAGCAACTGCTTGTTTTTCTAAAATCTTGGTGATTAACTCGTCTTTCTTTACACCGGCAGATTTAATATTGGCAATTTTAGCTATTTCTTGAAGCTCGGTAAGCTTCATTTCCTTTAATACAGAAATTATAAACATGAATGTTCTAGGAATTAATTTTTTGAAAAATCAATGAAGTGATATTTTTTTAAGAATATTTCCGAAGAGTGAAGTTCTTGCGGTAATGCCTTGCAATAATACAATTATTTTTTTAGCAAACAATAGTTTTTATTAAAAAGAAAAATATATTTTTGTGACTCAAAAAATTCAAATGATCCAACGCATACAAACACTTTACCTAATTGTTGCTGCCATTGTAACAGGTGTGCTGCCTTTTTTAGTGCCTTTGCGGACCGATGGTACTAGCATAGCTTACTATTTTACATCTGAATGGAGTTACATGATTTTATTCGAACTAAGTACCGTTTTATCAATAGTTAGTATTTTTTTATACAAAACAAGACAACATCAATTTGTTTTAGGCAGATTGAACATAATATTGAATTTAATTTTATTAGGATTGCTGATTTTCAATTCGATCACTTTATCCGGAGATGTTGCGTTATCAAAGAAGGGTATTGGGCTAATGCTTCCTTTTGTTTCTATCGTGTTACTGGTTTTGGCCAACAAAGCCATTCAAAAGGACGAAAAACTCGTAAAATCTTCGAATAGATTGCGGTAAACCTATAATCTTAGTTAATTTTAGTGCGTGAAAATCCGAATCAAAAAATTCGGATTTTTTTTTACAAATCTACAGAATGCAAATTTTTTAAACTTGTTACCGTTTTATTAGTAAAAAAATTATATTTTTCGGCAATATTTGATTGTTAAAGTACTAAATGGATAAAAAAATAAGAATATTTTTAGCAGATGACCACCAAGTCCTAATTGATGGAATACTGGCAGTGCTCAAAACCAACCCCAGGTTTGAGGTTGTAGGTTACTCGCTAAACGGCGATCAACTTTTAGAAAAAATGCACCATTTAAAAGTTGATATATTGGTAATGGATATCAATATGCCACTACAAGACGGCATTGAAGTGCTTAAAGAATTTTCTGTGCATGGGTACATTTGCAAAATAATTATTCTTTCTAGTTACGATGATTTTAAATTGATTAAAGAGGTTTTAAAATTGGGTGCTAGTGGTTATTTATCAAAAAATTGTGCCGGTGAAAATATCATTGAAGCTATATTAGCCGTTGCCAACGGAAAACAATACTTCTCTGACAACATTCAAGATAAAATGCTTCAATCATTTACAAGTAAAGGAACTGAGTCTTCTTCAAATATTCATTCTACAGCCTTACCGTTAACCGATCGTGAGTTGGAAATTCTAAAACTTATTAGCCAGGAATACAGTGGAAAAGAAATTAGTGAAGAGCTTTTTATAAGTTCCAACACGGTAGAAACACATCGCAAAAACCTCATCAAAAAGCTAAACGTAAAAAATACCATTGGTTTAGTAAAATATGCAATCAAACACAATTTAATTAATTAATACTATGGAACTATTAGGCACTTACAGCATCAGCAGAATTAAAAATGCATCGTACGAAATAATTTTTGAAATTCCTGACAATTGCAGTTACAACTTGCAAACAACTCCGGGAAGCTATACTGTAGAAATCCAGTTAAAAAATGGGCAAAAAGCACCCTCAACCAATTTTAACACATACAACTTTACCGCTTTGGCAGCCGGGGATGATATTTTAATTGAGTTCATTCAACAGGAGTTTGCTACCTCCCTCTCCACCATGAAAACCAAACCAATTATTCGTATCTATATTTAAGAAATGAAGTTCAAATTCTTTTTTGGAACCATTTTACTGCCTCTTTTTAGTCTTGCTGCACCTGTGCAAGAAAAAAAAATTATTGATTCAATGTCGTATTATGAATCGAAAAAGGATTGGATCAAGGCATTAGAATATGGTCAAAGAAAATCTGAAAGTTATTTGAAGGACAAAAAATATGATAACTACCGTGCCATTTCGTTACGAACATCTAAAATATACGCTCAATTAAACGAGAACCATAAGGCAATTGAATTGTTGTTAAAAGCTTCTAAAACTCCGGAAGTGAACAATCCAAAAGTGAACAATCCTACCATGTACATTGAACTGGGTTTGCGATATTCGTTTTTGAGAGATACCCTCAAATCAAAAAAATACTACCACAAAGCTCTAAAAACGTCGTTGGTAAATAATGATAATGAGAATCAAAAAAATGCTTATCAAAATCTTTTCCGACTGAATATAAATTCCAATCTTGACAGTGCATACTACTTCATGAAAAAAAAATTTGCATTAGACAAAAGGGATCAAGGAATCTACGGCCTATCTGCAAGTTACAACAATCATTTTGCCTATTATATTCAGAAAGGACAATATGAAACAGCAAAAAAATATTTAGATACATGTTTGGTACTTTCTCAAAAAACAGATAAATCTTCCATTAAAATCAGTGCATTGAGTAATTTGGGATATTACTTCATGGTTGTTGAACAGGATTTTCAGAAAGGGGCTGATTATTACAATGAAACTTTGGAT